>JANMDE010000422.1:0-7213 GCA_031376105.1 Variovorax sp.
CTTCCTCGTAACCCGACTCGCGAATCACCTGCTGCACCAGCGAAAAGATTTCTTCGACGCGCGGCTCGATCACACCGGCCAGGGCCTGCTTGCTCAGCATGCGCGGGCCACGATCACCCAGGCCGGGTACTTCGACCTGCGTGTCGGGGTCGGCCAGCAATTGTTTGGCATAGCCGCTTTCGACCTTGATGTCTTCGGCGTCTTTGGTCGGTGTGCGCAGCGCCATGGCGATGTCGCTGGTGATCAAATCACCAGCAATTGGAATCACAGCAGTATGGCGGATGGCACCGCCTGTGAAAATCGCTACATCAGTGGTGCCTGCGCCGATATCCACCATCGCCACACCCAAGTCTTTTTCGTCGTCGGTGAGCACAGCTTTGCTCGATGCATGTGGATTGAGCATCAGTTGCTCCACTTCCAAACCACAGCGGCGCACGCATTTGATGATATTTTCTGCTGCGCTTTGTGCGCCTGTGACCAAGTGAATCTTCGCTTCTAAGCGAATGCCGCTCATGCCAATCGGCTCGCGCACATCCTGCCCGTCAATCACAAATTCTTGCGGCTCCACTAAGAGCAAGCGTTGATCGGTAGAAATATTAATCGCCTTGGCTGTTTCCACCACACGCGCCACATCTGCAGCTGACACCTCGCGGTCTTTCACGGCCACCATGCCACTCGAATTGATGCCGCGAATATGGCTGCCTGTGATGCCCGTATAAACGCGGCTGATTTTGCAATCGGCCATCAGCTCGGCTTCTTTCAAAGCCTGTTGAATGCTATGGACCGTAGCATCAATGTTAACCACCACGCCACGCTTCAATCCATTGCTGGGCGACACACCCAGGCCTGCCAACTTCAGCTCGCCACCCGCCAACACCTCGGCCACCACCACCATCACTTTGGATGTACCGATGTCTAGACCCACAACCAAATCTTTGTATTCTTTTGCCATCTTTGCCTCTATTTTTTATCAACGGTCGCGTTCACGACCGTCGACACACCGCGCAAACGAATGGCGTATCCGTCACCATGGCGCAAATCTACCGATTCAATGCGATCAAAACCAGATCGCTGGTACGACGCGAGCACTTGCCTGTGTGTAGTCAGAAATTTTTGTAAGCGCGACAGCACTTCTTCTGAACGTCCATTGCCAAGCTCCATCTGTGTACCAGTGTCTAGCTGCATGCGCCATCCGCCACGGCCGCTCAATTCCAACTGCTCTATCGCCACATCCAATGGCTGCATAAGCTTGGAAAGCTGCCGATACATGCCCAAAATAGCAGCTGACTGCCCCTCAGAGCCCACCAAACGCGGCAACTCCTCGCTCTCGGCATCACCCGTATTGGCTTCAAACACTTCGCCCAAGCTGTTGACCATGCGCGATTCGCTGTCTGCACCCCAAAAACCCGAGCTACGGTGCTCTTCCAATGTCACGCGCAGCCGGTTGGGAAATTCGCGGCGCACTGTTGCGCGGCGCACCCAAGGCACCGCTTCAAACACACTTCGCGCCTGAGCCAAATCCAGTGTGAAAAAGTTACCACTGATTCGCGCACCTACATTGGCCTTCAAGGTAAGCGCATTATGGTGAGATGTATCGCCTTCCACCACAATGCGCGAGACCGAAAAAACGGGATGCGCCAGAGCCCAGCGGCCTACCAAAGCGAGGCCCGCCACACAAGCTGCCAAGCCCAGAAAAACAGCCGCCATGTTCATCAAGCGCACATCCATAGGCAGCGCCGAACCAGCGCCCTCGCCCCCCATCCCAGACATGTTAGCGGCCATGTTCATGAGCGCGCTCCATCCGTTGTGGCCAGTGCCAATACGTCCTCGCACAACTGCTCATAACTGATGCCCGCGGCGCGAGCTGACATGGGCACGAGAGAATGGCTGGTCATGCCTGGCGAGGTGTTGATCTCCAGCAAATAGGGTTTGCGTGTGCTTGCATCAATCATCACATCAGCACGCGCCCAGCCTCGGCAACCCAGCGTGCGATATGCCTGCAGCACCAAGGCTTGAATGACGGCCTCTTCTCCTTCGGGCAAACCGCAAGGCACTATGTATTTTGTGGCCTCTCCGAAGTATTTGTTGTGGTAGTCGTAATTACCATCTGGGGCGACGATACGAATCACGGGTAAGGTGCGCGCATTGCTGCCCGCGCCGATGACAGGGCAGGTCACTTCATCGCCTTGGATGAACTGCTCGCAAAGCACCATGTCGTCATGCCTCGCAGCCAGCGCATACGCGGCATCGCACTGACTGGCTTCGGTCACTTTGGCCAAACCAATGGTGGAGCCCTCGCGTGCGGGCTTGACGATCATCGGGCTGCCCAGATCTTGCAGAGCCTGCTGCGTCTCTTTGCCGCTGCGCACCAAGCGCCAATCTGGCGTGGGTAATCCCTCGAAGCGCCAGATGCGCTTGGTCATGATTTTGTCAATGGCAACGCTAGAGGCCATCACACCGGAGCCGGTGTAAGGAATATCCAGCAACTCCAATGCACCCTGAACTGTGCCATCTTCGCCGTGGCGGCCATGCAAAGCGATAAAGCAGCGCGCAAAACCTTCTTTTTTCAATTCTGAGAGGTTTCGCGTAGCGGGATCGAAGGCATGCGCATCCACGCCGCGCGAAGTCAAAGCCGCTAACACGCCCTGACCGGACATGAGCGAGACTTCTCTCTCAGAGGAGGAGCCCCCAAATAACACTGCGATTTTTCCGAATTTGCTCATCTTTTTAAAGTGCCATTCCGCGTCATTATTACGCAATTTGCTCCTAATTTTGTAGCATATTTCATTTTTAAGATGTTTTTTGTGGTGTTTTTGCTATTATTTGCGTAGCAGCAAGTTTGCCCGGCACTGCCCCAATGGAGCCCGCGCCCATGCAGATAACCACGTCGCCATCGCGCACCGCATCCATCACCGCCTGCGGCATGGCTTCAATATCATCCACAAACACGGGCTCCACTTTGCCCACGACGCGCAGCGCCCGTGTCAGTGCGCGGCCATCTGCAGCCACAATCGGCGCCTCACCAGCGGCATAGACTTCGCTTAGCAAGACCAGATCAGCATCACCCAACACCTTGATGAAATCTTCAAAGCAATCGCGGGTTCGGCTGTAGCGATGCGGCTGAAATGCCAACACAATGCGTCTGCCCTTGAATGCGCCACGCGCAGCGGCCAATGTGGCTGCCATCTCCACGGGATGATGCCCATAATCGTCAATCACGCGAAACACGCCGCCGCCGTTTTCTGGCTTGACAGGCAGGTCACCGTAGCTTTGAAACCTGCGACCCACCCCCTTAAAATCTGCCAAGGCCTTCTGAATGGCGGCGTCGGGCACATCCAACTCGGTCGCAATCGCAATCGCAGCCAAGGCATTACGCACGTTGTGTTCTCCGGGTAGATTCAAAGTGATCGCTAAATCGGGCAAGGTCACCCCATTTCGGCGCTGCACTGTGAAATGCATTTGCCCTTCTACAGCCTGCACATTCACAGCGCGAACCTGCGCGCCTTCGTCCAGCCCATAACTGGTGATGGGGCGCGCGACCTGCGGCAAGATGCTGCGCACACCGGGATCGTCCACACACAGCACCGCTGCGCCATAAAACGGCATGCGATGAAGAAACTCAACAAACGCAGCCTTGAGCTTGTCTAGACTTTGACCGTAGGTATCCATGTGGTCTGCGTCGATGTTGGTGATGGTCGCCATGACGGGTAGTAAATTTAGAAACGAGGCATCGGATTCATCTGCTTCCACCACAATAAATTGGCCCGACCCCAGCTTGGCGTTCGTGCCCGCGCTGTTGAGCCGCCCGCCAATCACGAAGGTCGGATCTAGACCAGCCTCGGCCAACACACTGGCCACCAGCGAGGTCGTTGTGGTCTTGCCGTGTGTGCCTGCAATCGCAATGCCTTGCTTCATACGCATCAACTCGGCCAGCATCACCGCACGCGGCACGATAGGAATGCGCTTCTCACGTGCAGCTACCACTTCAGGATTGTCATCCTGGACTGCTGTTGATGTAACTAGGCAATCCGCAGCAGCCATATTGGTGGCCGCATGCCCCACCGCCGTTTGGATACCCAAACTCTTGAGGCGTTGCAACACCGCACCGTCGCTCAGATCGGAGCCAGAAACTTCATAGCCTAAATTCAGCAGCACTTCGGCGATGCCGCTCATGCCCGAGCCACCGATGCCGACAAAATGGATATGCCTGATTGCGTGTTTCATTTTATGTTCCTGCCAACAGCTCACAGGCGCGCACGACTTGCTCTGTGGCATCGGTCCTTCTTAAAGAATAGGCCTTCTGCCCTTGTAAATAATGCATAGTTCGCTCTGAATTTGATAGTAATTTGACAATGACCTCAGGCGTCAACTGTGTCTGCGGTAGTAAAGTAGCTGCGCCCTGATCGCTCAAAAATCGCGCATTGGCAGTTTGGTGATCATCCACAGCAAATGGAAACGGCACGAACACCGCTGGCGCACCCACAGCAGCGATTTCTGCCACTGTTGAAGCGCCTGCACGGCAAATCACCAAGTCGGCCTCTGCGAAGGCTTGGGCGGTATTGGCGATGAAAGGCGTCAGCTCAGCCTGCACGCCAGCAGCTAAGTAATTCGCCCTTAACTGCTCAATTTGCTTGTCGCCACCTTGGTGAATCACTTGCGGGCGCTGCGCCTCGGGCATCATGGCCAGCGCCAACGGAATCGTGTCGTTGAGTGCCTTCGCTCCCAAGCTACCCCCGACCACCAGCAACTGCATGCGGCCAACTCGGCTGGCAAAGCGGTGCTCTGGCGGCTCTTGCTGCAAAAATTCTTTGCGTAATGGGTTACCAATCCAGTCGCCCTTGGTGAAGACACCCGGAAAAGTGGTGAGCACGAGATCGGCCACCACCGCCAGCACCTTATTTGCCATGCCAGGCACAGAATTTTGCTCATGCAGGATCAACGGTTTGCCGAGCAGCGCAGCCATCATGCCAGCCGGGAAAGTGATGTAGCCACCCAACCCGACCACCACGTCCGGCTTGACACGTCGCATCACACCGATGCTTTGCCAAAAGGCTTTCAGCAAACGCAATGGTAAAAGTGCCAGCGTGGCAAGCCCTTTACCGCGAACGCCAGAAAAATCAATGTGTTCAAATTCAAAGCCGCGTGGCGGCACAAGGCGCGATTCCATGCTGTTAGGCCCGCCGAGCCAGTGCACTTTCCAGCCCTTTTCGCGCAAGGCCTCGGCCACCGCCAAGCCCGGAAAAATATGGCCGCCGGTGCCGCCCGCCATGATCAACACTGTCTTCATGCGCGACCTCCGCGCATAAGCTGCTTATTCTCATAGTCAATCCGCATCACCACCGCCAGCGCCACCAGATTCATCAAAATGGCGGAGCCGCCATAGCTCATCAGCGGTAGTGTCAAGCCCTTGGTGGGCAAAGCGCCCAGATTCACCCCCATGTTGATGAAGGCTTGGAAGCCAATCCAAATGCCCACGCCTTGCGCCACCAAACCGGCAAACACACGATCCAGCGCAATCGCTTGCCTGCCAATATGCATGATGCGGCGCGTGATCCAGAAAAAGATACCAATGATCAGCAACACGCCAATCAAACCAAATTCTTCGCCAATCACAGCCAGCAGAAAATCGGTATGCGCCTCGGGTAACCAATGTAGTTTCTCTACACTACCGCCCAAGCCCACACCAAAAACTTCACCGCGCCCAATTGCAATCAAGGCATGCGAGAGTTGATAGCCTTTACCCAATGCATGCTTTTCATCCCACGGGTTGAGATACGCAAAAATCCGCTCGCGCCGCCAGTCAGAAAACCACACCATCATGGTGAAAGCCAAAACCATCACCGCAGCAATCAAGAAAAACATTCGAGCGTTCACGCCGCCCAAAAATAAAATGCCCATCGCAATCACAGCAATCACCATGAAGGCTCCCATGTCCGGCTCGGCCAGCAGCAGCAAACCCACCACACCAATCGCCACAGCCATCGGCAAGACAGCGCGGAAAAAACGCTCCTTCACCTCCATCTTACGCACCATGTAATCCGCCGCATAAAGCAGCACAGCAAATTTGGCCAGCTCCGAAGGCTGAAAATTCATGATGCCCAGAGAAATCCAGCGGCGCGCACCATTGATCACTTTGCCAATGCCAGGAATCAACACCGCGATCAAGAGCAAAAGCGAAGCCACAAACAACCAAGGTGCCACCTTCTCCCACGTCTTCACTGAGATTTGAAACGTCAGTAAGGCTACGCTCACCGCAATCACCAATGAAAACATGTGTCTGGTGAGGAAATGGGTGTGCGCATATTTGGCAAAGCGCGGGTTGTCAGGCAAAGAAATCGAGGCGGAATACACCATCACCGTGCCCCAAATCAACAAGGTGATGATCATCCAAAGCAGGGCTTTGTCGACACCCATCACGCTGGCCGCGCTGTGCGTGCCGCTGCCATAACTCGTGCGCACAGGCAACACGTCCGTGGCAGCCGTGCTCAAACCACGCAGCTTTTGCGTCAGGCGATGGAACCATCCTTGGCTAGAGACGGTATCGATCATGCGCCCTCCATCACGACACCCGCTGCATCAGCTAAGTGTTGGACGGCTTTTCGGAACACCTCGGCGCGGTGACCATAGCTTCTGAACATATCAAAACTGGCACACGCAGGCGACAACAACACGGCATCGCCTGTTTGCGCCAGCAGCGCGCTTTGTTGCACGGCCTCTTCCAATGTCTGAACTGAATACACAGGTACGCCGCAGCCTTGCAAAGCCTGCGCTATCAAGGGTGCATCGCGCCCGATCAACAGCACTGCGCGTGCGTGAAGCGACACGGGTTGTGCCAAGGGCGAGAAATCTTGGCCTTTGCCATCACCGCCAAGGATCACCACGAGCTTACGCTCTGCACCCAAACCTTTGAGCGCTGCCGCAGTCGCGCCAACATTCGTGCCTTTGCTGTCGTCAAAATACTCGACATCGCGAACAATCGCCACCGACTCCACGCGATGCGGTTCGCCCAAGTATTCACGCAAGCCATAGAGCATGGCATTGAGCTGGCAACCCGCTGCGCTGGCCAGCGCCAAGGCTGCGAGCGCATTCATCGCATTGTGACGCCCGCGAATGCGTAGTGCATCAGCGGGCATCAAGCGCTGCAAGTGAATTTCTATTTCATCGTCCTTATCACTTCGGCGGCGTTTTTGGGTTTCATCCGCCTCCAGCGCGC
>JANMDE010000489.1:0-12690 GCA_031376105.1 Variovorax sp.
GGATTTCTTGGTTGACCATTATTCACCCAATGCGCCAATTGACCTGCTTGGCCACAGCTTAGGTGGCAATGTGGTGATGAGCTACGCCGGCGTGCGCCCCGAGCGCATCCGCAAACTCATCAATTTAGAAGGCTTTGGCATGCCTGAGACCAAGCCATCCCAAGCGCCCACCCGCTATGCGCAGTGGCTTGATCACCTGAAAAGTCACCACAAAGGCGAGATGGCCATGCGCGCCTACCCGGCGCTGTCCGGCGTGGCCTCGCGCCTGATGAAAACCAACCCACGCCTCTTGGCTGACAAAGCCGATTGGCTCGCGCAGCATTGGTCAGCGCCCAATGCTGCGGGTGAATTTGAAATTTTGGGCGACCCGGCTCACAAAATCATCAACGCCAATCTCGCCCGCTGGGAAGAAACCATGGCGCTGTATCAGCGCATCAGCATGCCGCTGCTCGCGGTAGAAGCCTCCGACGATTCCATGACGGGTTGGTACAAAGGCCGCTACACCTTGGCGCATTACCACGAGCGCTTAAAGCAGGTGCCCAATGTGCGCATCGAACGCATCGAAGACGCAGGGCATATGCTGCACCATGATCAGCCCGAGAAGCTGGCCGCAGCGGTCTCCAGCTTCCTTTTGGCCTGATCTTTAAGAGAAATTGCCGTATCGCCCTTATATTATATGGATAGCATGCTATATTTTTTATAGCAAATGACTCCTACTAACCACGCGCCGTCAGCGCCACCATGTCGCCAATTCGCCGCGCCTCAGCATCAATCGAATAGTTTGCCACCACCCGCTCGCGCCCAGCTTGAGCCATCTGCGTGATGCGCTCAGGCTGCGACAAAAGTTTCTCCAAGGCCACTGCCAAGGCTGACGCATCGTCGGTGGGGATCAAATGCCCCGTCACACCTTCCACCACAATCTCTTCAAATGCTCCGGTGCGGCTGGCCACCACGGCGCTGCCGCAGGCCATGCCTTCGATCGGCGTGAGGCCAAAACCTTCATTCAGCGGGCAAGCCACCGTGATGGATACGCGCTGATACCACAGGGCCAAATCCTCAGCAGGCACCAGGCCGAGCCAAACGAAACGCTTGCTCAATCCGGCAGCTTCAATTTGGCGCACCAACGCCGCTTTGTAGGCCTCATCTTCCGGCTTGCACAGGCCGCAAATCACGGCTGTGAAATCTGGATATTTAGGCAGCAAAGCTGTGAGCGCTGGCACGAAAATATGAATCCCCTTTTGATGCCGAACGCGGCCAAACACGCCAATGCCGTATCGCCCCGGTAAGCCGCTCGCTGCCCAAGCCGCAAGTTGGTCTGCAGGCGGCACAAAAGCTTGCGTGTTCACGCCATGCGGAATCACGCAGTTACTCGCAGGCACGACATCAGCGATCTGCTGCGCAGCCAAGGGCGTGGTGGAAATCACGGCATCCATGCGGCTGATCAGCCAGAGCGGCCAGCGGCCATGACGGCGCGTGGCCGCTGAGGTGAATAAAAGCTGAATGGGCAGACGCAAGACACCGCGTAGAAAAATCGCCAAAATCATCTCGTTGTCGCGCCGTACATGCCACACGATTTTGCGGCCATCGGGCAGCCGCTGGCGTGAAGCCCAAATGGCTTGCCACAGAGACAGATGCTGAAACTCTTTCGAAGCTGCATGCGCCTCCTTCAAGCCCGGAATATCAGAGCCCACATAGCCCACGCGCAGCAGCTTGGCTTGCACAGGCAGTAAATTGGTGATCGTCGTCGTCACGCCCGAAAGGCGCTTTTTCAGACAGGTGATGATGACTTCAGGTCGGTGGTCGGCGCTCATGCATGCCATTCTAAAGACGCAGAAATGCTCTGCTGATCATTTGACAGGATACAGCGCTCAAACAACACGAATACCGTGAGCAAAGGGGTCCGCAGAATCGGCCAGCAAGCGGCTGTCAGCGACGACGTAGGCGCGGCCTCGAATACGCGGGATCACCCGCGCTGTCGCGCCTGACGCATCAGCCCAGCTGTATTGGCCTTCGAAGCGACTGCCAATCACGCTTTCTTGCACCCACCAGTCACCCGGCGCGAGCTTGCCATCGGCAGCCAAACAGGCCAATTTCGCACTGGTGCCCGTACCGCAAGGGGAGCGATCATAAGCGCCGCCGGGGCAAAGCACAAAATTGCGGCTGTCTGCATCGGCCGCCACGGGAGCACCAAAAAACTCAATGTGATCAATGCGCCCGCCATCCTCCCCACGGATGCCCTGCGTCCAGAGCGCATCAGCAATGGCCTGCGCTGAGGCGGTGAGAGAAGTGAGATGCTTCAAATGAAGCGGGTGCGGGCTTTCCGAGCACAGAAAAAACCAATTTCCACCCCAAGCAATATCGCCTTTGACCTGCCCCACGCCCGGCACACTGATGCTGATATCCTTGCGATACCGATAGCTGGGCACATTTTGAATGTCCACTTCGTTCGCGCTGCGCAGCTCAAAGCTCACTTCGCCCACGGGTGTCTCTAAGCGATGCACGCCAGCGCCAATCCGCCCCAAATACGCCAGCGTCACGGCGAGCCCGATCGTGCCGTGGCCGCACATGCCGATCGTACCCACATTGTTAAAGAAGATCACACCAGCAGCGCATTCAGGATTCACCGGCTCACACAGCAACGCCCCAACGATGGCATCATGGCCACGCGGCTCGTTCACACAAAAGCTGCGTACCGCGTCAAACTCATTCACAAAGCGTTCGCGGCGTTCCGCGATCGAGCCAGTGCCCAGATCAGGACCGCCTTCGATGATGACACGGGTGGGCTCGCCGGCTGTGTGGGAATCAATGATGCGCATGGGCGGAAGCATTCCAAGCGGCATACCAAGACTGAAACTTTTGCCATTGCAGCTCGGTATAGCGCTTTTGGCTCTCACTCAAAGCGTCACTGGCATTGAAATGCAATGCATATTCTGGAAAACCTGCCAATACCATCAGATGTTTGTAATGCAGCACCAAATCAACACCTTCGTCAAACGAGGACAGCACCGCCAGGGCAGCATCAAGCTGCCTTGCTTTGACCTCGGCAGTCGGATCACCTTGGGCGGCTTGGCGGCATAGCGCCACCAACTGAAGCACGACGCTGGGCAACGCATTGCCAATGCCCGTGATTGCGCCCGCAGCACCGCAATTGAGCATCCCATGGACAACTTGTGTGTCCACGCCCACCATCAGCAACACATCCGAGCTTTGGTGGGTGATGTGCTGCGCTGCGTAGCTGAGCGATGCAGCGCCGCCAAATTCCTTGAAGCCGATCAAATTGGCGTGCCGGGAGCGCAGATCAAAAAACAAATCAGCGCGCGTCTCGTACCCGTAATAAGGGCTGTTATAGATCACAGCAGGCAATTTTGGCGCAGCGCTCAACACACCCTCAAAGTGGGCTCTCTGCGCAGCAATCGAGCTGCCGCGAGACAACACGCGAGGAATCACCATCAAGCCTGCTGCGCCCGCCTCTTGCGCATGCGCAGCAATCGCGCAAGCACGCGCCGGGCTCTGCGCACCCGTGCCCACTACCACCGGCACACCAGCGCGAACCAAGGCAGTCACACCCTCCATCCGCTGTTCGTCACTGAGCAAAGGCCAATCACCCATCGAGCCGCAATACACCACAGCGCTCATGCCTTGCGCCAACTGATGCTTGCCCATCCGAACCAGTGCTTCTAAATCGGGCGTTCGATCTGCTCGGCAAGGGGTCATCAGTGCGGGGATCGTGCCTCGGAAGATTTGGGTATTCATCATGGTCGAAAATTCTGGGCAAGGTGTTTGTGATTGGTCAGTGCAAGATATCACGGGGCAACTCTAGCGCCTCGTCATCCTGTACCACAGGTTTAACAGGCACGCGAAACTCCTCACTCGCCCAAGCACCAAAATCAATTTGCCTGCAACGCTCGCTGCAAAAGGGTCGCCAGCTGTTGCTGGGCGCAAAAACGCTCGCGCCGCCACAGGTGGGGCATTTCACGATGGGAGGTTTCTTTTCCATACAAGCAGCTGCTGACGCAATAAAGTAAGAGGCGCTAGTGCCAACTAACTGCAAAGCGTGAGTTCAAAGCCTGCATCTTCCGCCGCAGCCACGGGCATCTTGTCGTCAGGGGACGGACGCAAAAGGCGCACCGATACGATCAAACGATTACCGCTGATCTCAGGCACCAGGCCAAGCTCTTCATCAATGCGCAGACGCAGCAGCTGAAAGCTACGCCCTTGCGGCAAATTTTGCTGAAACTGCCCGCCTACCGCCATCACCTTTTGCGCCGAACCCGTGTCACGGAGGAGTTTGAGCAACAAATTAATGGATTGCGCCAGTGGCCAAAGCGAGCTAGCCCAACGCATCATGTCTTCACGACGACGTGCAGCGCTGAGATGCTGCCAATGAAAATAGGCCGGCAAGTCAAATTCGCAGGTGCCTGCAGGAATAGCGATGCGGCTGCGCACGCTGGTCATCCATTCGTTGTCGTTGAGCACCGAACCGGCCTTGCCGCTTTGTGTGTTCACAGCATTAAACGAGGTCTCGATCTGTGCGATCACGCCTTCGAGCACCTCCTGTGCAATGCTCGGATTGGCACGAAACGACAGCATGTGTTGTTTGTGCTTTTCTAAATCCTTGAGCACATCAGATTTGAGCTCCGCACGAGCCGCCACTTCGATGATTTCAAAAATCGTCACAAACCCAAAATGGTGGTCTAGCGCAGTGTCACGCGCCAACAAGTGCCCCAGACGCTCAAACAAATGCTCCAAGCGTAGATAGGTGCGCACACGCTCATTGAAAGGGTATTCGTAGAGGATCACTGGAAAGGGCTTGGGTAGAGTGGGGTTTATCTTGGCCGCAATCATAGCCCGAAGTGATGCCCACTCAGGCGTTAGAGCTCGGCTTTTGTTGTTTCAAAAGCGCCTGCGTTTGTTCGTAAAGCGCATTCAAGCTGATGACATCGTTGAAAATCACGGCATCGGCACAGGCCAGACGCTGTTCCCGGCTGGCCTGCGCCGCCATGATCGCGTCAATCTGGGCCAGAGGCCAAGCACTGCGCTGGCGCACGCGCTCAATCTGCGTAGCGGGCAGGCAATCAATCACCCAAACCGCATCAAGTCGGCTGCGCCAGCGGGATGCACCTTCAACCAACAAAGGAATATCAACCACTGCGCATGTTTGACCAGATTGCTCGGCATGCGCGAGTTGCAGATTGATTTGCTCGCCCACCAAAGGATGAATGATGGCTTCCAGCTTCGCCTTAGCTGCCGCGTCTTGCAAAATCCGCTGGCGCAAGGCATCTCGCTTCACATCGCCATGGGCGGAGATCAAGTCAGCGCCCAGTACATCGCGGATGGCCGCGATGGCTACCCCGCCGGGCTGCGTGCAGGCGCGTGAGATGGCATCTGCATCAATCAAAACCAAGCCCAGTTTGACCAAGTAATTGGCCACCGTGCTTTTGCCGCTCCCTATGCCTCCGGTCAACCCAATTGTGAGCATGGTCAGAGTTTGCTTTAAAGCCCGATGGCTTTCAGAATGTTGGCATGACCAAAAATCAAAGCCACCACGCCAGAGCCCGCGAGAAAAGGGCCAAACGGCACATAACCACCCTCTCGCAAAGCACTGTTGAATTTCAAAATGATGCCCACAATGGCACCGATCACCGAAGCCAGCAAAATCATCGGTACCAATGCCTGCCAGCCAAACCAAGCCCCCAGAGCCGCAAAGAGCTTGAAATCGCCATATCCCATGCCCTCCTTGCCTGTCGCCCACTTGAAAGCCCAATAAACGCTCCACAGTGACAGATAGCCCGCCACCGCCCCCCAGACCGAGCTGATCAGTGTCACTTCCGTGTTCCAACGCAGCGCGGTAACGATCAAGCCCAACCAGACCAAGGGCAGCGTGATGTCGTCGGGCAACAATGTTGTGTCCCAATCAATGAAGGTGAGTGCCACCAAAGCCGCACAAAACGTGCACCAAGCCGCTGTTTGCCAGCTCCAGCCCCAACGCAACCCACAATACGCAAACAAAGCGCCCGTGAGCAGCTCAACAGCCGGATAGCGCATGCTGATCTTGGCCTTGCAGTTGGCGCATTTACCGCTGAGCAACAAATAGCTTAGCACTGGTACGTTTTCATACCAGCGAATTTGATGTCCGCAATGTGGGCAGCGCGAACGTGGGGTCATCAGATTGAAGCTGGGCTTCTCTGGTAACTCTTGATCGGGGTGCATCAGTTGGTGACATTCATCGGCCCACTGCGCTTCCAGCATCTTGGGCAAGCGATGTATCACCACATTCAAAAAGCTGCCAATAAACAAACCCAGCAGCGCCACCGGCAAGGCTTCCAACCAAGCCACCGCAACCATCAGACCACAGCGCCCAATTTGAAGATGGGCAGATACATCGAGACCACGATGCCGCCCACAATCGTGCCGAGAAACACGATGATGATAGGCTCCATCAAGCTGGACAGGCCCGCCACCATGTCGTCAATCTCAGCTTCATAAAAATCAGCGGCTTTTCCGAGCATGTGGTCAATCGAGCCAGACTCTTCACCGATCGCCGTCATCTGAATCACCATAGAGGGAAATAAATTGGCATTTTGCATGGCGGCTGTGAGCGATGTGCCAGTGGAGACTTCTTGCTGGATGCGCATGGTGGCATCCATGTAAAGGGAGTTGCCTGAGGCACCGCCCACAGAATCCAGTGCCTCGACCAATGGAACGCCTGCGGCAAACATAGTTGAGAGGGTTCGAGTCCAACGCGCGATACACGATTTTTCAATCAAGGTGCCAAACACGGGGATCTTCAAAAGGATGCGATCCATGACTTTCTGCATTTTTTCGCTTCGCCGCCAAGCTTGCATAAAAAAGTACAGCCCACCGCCGATACCACCAAAAATGAGCCACCACCATTTGACAAAAAATTCGCTGATAGCAATCACGAACAAGGTCGGCCCAGGCAAATCAGCGCCGAAGTTGGAAAATACACTCTTAAACGCTGGAATCACAAAAATCATGATCACCGACACCACCACAAACGCCACCACGACCACTGCAATCGGGTACATCAAAGCCGACTTGATTTTAGATTTGATCGCCTCGGATTTTTCCATGTAGGTAGCCAAGCGATCCAGCAAACTCTCCAAAATACCTGCCGCTTCGCCGGCTTCCACCAAGTTGCAATACAGATTATCAAAGTGCATCGGATACTTGCGGAACGCAGCCGATAGCGATGTGCCCGTCTCCACGTCTGTCCGAACATCATTGAGCAACTTCGTGACGCTGGGGTTAGCGTTACCACGACCCACAATATCAAAGGCCTGCAGCAAGGGCACGCCAGCCTTCATCATGGTGGCCAACTGGCGTGTGAAAATCGCCATATCTTTGGGTGTAATGCGTTTCCCAGAGCGCATCTTGCGCTTTTTAATCTTGCCCGGAATGATGCCCTGCCTGCGCAGAGAAGCCATGATCTGATTTTCGCTGGCAGCGCGCTGCTCGCCACGCACAATCTTGCCGTTGCGATCCTTACCTTCCCATTCGAAGACAACTTCTTTGACTTCTGATTTCTTGTTTGCTGCAGTGGCCATACGGGTCTCCGTCTTGTGTTGCTGGTGCTGCTGTTATTCGTTGGTCACAGCAATCACTTCTTCCAGCGAAGTCATGCCGACCTTGACCTTGTGAAGCGCTGATTGCCTGAGGCTACACACACCGTCCTTTTGCGATTGAATGGCGATATCCATCGCGCTGGCATCGGCCAAAATCAAACGCTGCATATCATCGCTGATGGGCATCACTTGGTAAACACCCACGCGGCCCTTGTAGCCGTTGTTACACATCGAGCATCCGACCGGTCTGTAGGGTGTCCAACTGCCATCAATATCTTCTTCTTTGAAACCGGCTTGGATCAGATTTTCTTGCGGAATATCTGCGGGCTGCTTGCAGTTGGCACACAAGCGACGAGCCAAGCGCTGCGCAGTGATCAGGATCACGCTGGAGGCAATATTAAAGGGCGCAATACCCATGTTTCGCATGCGCGTGAGCGTGGTAGGCGCATCGTTGGTGTGCAGTGTTGACAGCACCAAGTGACCGGTTTGTGCGGCTTTGATGGCAATGTCTGCGGTTTCCAAATCACGAATCTCACCCACCATGATCACATCGGGATCTTGGCGCAGAAAGGATTTCAGCGCGACAGCGAAAGTCAAACCGGCGCGATCATTCACGTTCACCTGATTCACGCCGGGCAAGTTGATCTCACAAGGGTCTTCCGCTGTGGCGATGTTCACGCCCGGCTTGTTCATCAAATTCAGGCAGGTGTAGAGAGACACCGTTTTGCCAGAGCCAGTAGGCCCGGTCACCAAAATCATGCCGTAGGGGCGGCTGATCGCCTCCATGATGCGGTCTTTTTCCACCTTCTCATAACCCAAAGCTTCAATGCCCAACTTGGCACTGGAGGGATCAAGAATACGAATCACGATCTTCTCGCCAAACATCGTAGGCAAGGTGCTGACACGGAAATCAATCACGCGATCCGCACCGACTTTCAGCTTCATGCGGCCATCTTGCGGCACGCGCTTCTCGGAAATATCAAGCTTGGAAATCACTTTGATGCGCGAGGCCAGTTTGTCTTTGATTGACACGGGCGGAGAAGCAATTTCACGCAGTTCACCGTCGATGCGAAAGCGCACGCGATAGGTATGCTCGTAAGGCTCAAAGTGCAAATCAGACGCTCGCATCCCATAGGCATCTAGCAGCATTTTTTGAAGGAATTTAACAACGGGTGCGTCATCCACATCCGTTGCGACTTCCTCCTGCTCCTCCATCACCGCTTCCATGCTGGATTCGTCAAACTCGAAATCACCTGGTGCGCCGATGATGGAATCAAGTGCTTCGGCTGTTGACACCGAAGTGGCCTCAATCATTTTGATGAGCTTGTCGTACTCCGCAATCACCCAATCTGCACTGCTTTGAGTGGAAAATTTGATTTTCTCGGCTGTCGTTTGGTCTGAAGGGTCAGCCGTGGCCACAATCAAGCGATTGTTTCGCTTCGCGAGCACCACGACACGCAGGCTCTGGCACAGCTTGGCATCTAACAAGCCTTTGGGCAGACGCTGCGGATCCACTGCATCCAGATCAATCAGAGGTGATGCAAAAGCCGCAGACATGGTGTGCGCCAAATCCGAAGCGGAAATTGCTCCAGAAGTGATGAGCTCAGCAATAAAACTGCTTTTTGAAGCCTGTGATTTACGAAAAATGTCTTCCGCTTTTTTCTGCTCCAGCTTACCGGCCATGACCAATGCACGAGCCGTCCCTGGCAAAGCCAGCGAGGTGGGAGAATTTACAGGGGTATCAACAACGGCCATAAGTGAGTTCAACGCCGCAGCAACCCAGAACGCAGGTTGCTGTTTAGGCATACATTCCTAAGAATACACCACATCGCTCGTGCCACCAACCTCAGACATGCCAAATCCGACACGAATCCAGCAAAGAAACCACAAAGATGCTTCAAACCTAGGTAGATTGCCATAGAAACTTGTGCTGAATTCGTGTCGCTCTGCTTTTGCTGAATGCGAATCTCGCTGCCAAGTAAGTGATTGGTTTTAATTGGGCTCTCGCATGACCGCCGCTTACTTGAGCAAAATCTTTAAATCTTCCGCTAGCGCCTGAGCACCCATACCGTAGCGGGTGTAGAGGCGAAGTTTGCCTTGTGGATCGAAAACAAAACTGGCTGCGGTATGGTCAATGGTGTAGCTGGTGGGGGTTTTGCCATCGACTTTTTTGTAATAAATTTTGAAATACTTGGCCAGAGCGGCAGTTTGCTCCGGGCTACCGCGCAAAGCAGTGAATGTGGCATCAAAACTTTCCATGTAGGCTTTGAGTACTTGCGGGGTATCGCGCTCTGGGTCGACGGTGATAAAGACGGCAGTAACTCTGTCGCCGTCTTTGCCCAGTGACTTTTTCACTGCAGCAATTTCAGCCATCGTGGTGGGGCAGACATCGGGGCATTGCGCAAAACCGAAGAAAAGCACCACCGCTTTGCTTTTGAAATCAGCGAGTGTCGTGGTTTGACCGCGCGTATCAGGCAACGCGAAATCTAAGGCGTACTCTGCACCGGTGATATCGATACTTCTGAACTCAGGCTTTTTCTCTGTGCAGCCTGTCAGGAAAGCAATAAATATAAAAAATAAAGCAATTGCCCTCATAGAACCTGCATAGTTTGCTATTGATTTCATAGTATTTATAAAACGTAATGGTCTACCAGTAAGGCCGCAAACAACACGCTCAGGTGAATCAGGGAGAAGCGAAAAGTCTTGCGAGCCAGCGCATCGCTGTAGTTTTGAAACAGCTTGAAACCATACCAACAAAATCCGATGCTCAGAATCACCGCCGTGGCCAAATAAATCCAACTGCTCATGCCATAGGCAAAGGGCATCAGGCAGGCGGCAAACAGCACAAAGGTATAAAGCAAAATTTGCAAGCGGGTGTATTCATTGCCATGCGTGACGGGCAGCATCGGCAGGCCGCTTTTGCGATAGTCTTCCACGCGGTAGAGGGCGAGCGCCCAGAAATGTGGCGGTGTCCAGAGGAAGATAATGAGGAACAGGATGAAAGCTTCGGCGCTGACATCGCCTGTCATGGCTGCCCAGCCGAGCACAGGCGGCATCGCGCCCGATGCGCCGCCGATCACGATGTTTTGCGGCGTGAGCGGCTTCAAAATCACGGTGTAGATGACGGCATAACCGACAAAGGTGGCGAGGGTGAGCCACATGGTGAGAGGGTTCACATAGAAGTAAAGTACCCAACAACCTGCAATGCACAGTAACGCCGAAAACAAGCCGGTTTGCCAATCTTGCAGCTCGCCTTGCGCGGTCGGACGCCACGCTGTGCGGCGCATTTTGGCATCAATGCCTTTTTCCACGATGCAGTTGAAAGCCGCAGCTGCACCTGAGACGAGCCAAATCCCAAAGCAAGCAATCAGCATGAGCTTGATCTCTTGCATATTGGGCAGGCTGGGCACGGCAAGCACCATGCCGATCAATGCACAGAATACGATGAGCTGGATCACGCGCGGCTTCATCAGCGCGTAAAACTGCTTGGGTTTACTGGTGGTGGGCAAAACGGTAGCTGTCATGGTTAAGCTCCCGATTTAACCAGTTTTAAATGCGACAGCTTTTTAATCTCTGTTTCGCTCACGCGGGAACGCATCAAAGTGCTCACGCAAACGAGCACCAAACCGGCCGCGCCACCAGTGTGCGACACTGCGGCAATTAAAGGCCAGCCGAGCACCACATTGGAGAGGCCTGTGATGAGCTGCCAAAGCAGCAAACCAGCGATCCACGCAGCCGGTTGCTTGCGGTCGTAGGTGTAAAGCAGCCAAGCGGCATAGCCCAGAACGCCAAAAACCACGAAGGCAAACATACGATGAACGACATGAATGGCAGTCAGCGCTGGTAGCGCTATGGTATTACCCTGCCCCGTTTGCCCTAGCTCACGCCAAATCTCAAAGCCTTGCCACATATCCATTGGCGGCACCCAAACGCCCTGGCACATGGGAAACTCTGCGCAGGCCAACACCGCGTAATTCGTGCTCACCCACCCGCCCAAGGCAATTTGCCATGCCAACAAGACAAAGCCTGCGATTAAAAACCATCGCGTTCGGGCAGGCAGCACGAAAGTCTTCGATCCCTGCTCGTATTTCACCGCCTGCGCCTGCAACAGCGCCAGAAGTACCATTGCGCCCATCAGATGCATCGTCACAATCGCAGGAAAGAGTTTCATCGTCACCGTCAGCGCACCAAACGCGCCTTGAATGCAAACCCACACCAGCGTGGCCATCGGCCACCATGGGTTCACCGCAATACGCCTGCGCTCCATCCAGGAGCTGATCGCCAAGACCAAGATCAACACACCTACGCCGCTGGCCAAGTAGCGGTGAATCATCTCGATCCAGGCCTTCTGATGCGTGACCGGGCCAGTGGGCATGGCGGCTTGCTCAGCGCTGATTTGCACCTTCGCGCCCACCGGTGAGGCTTGGCCATAGCAGCCCGGCCAATCCGGGCATCCGAGACCGGAATCTGTGAGCCGCGTGAACGCACCAAACAGCGTGAGGTCAAACGTGAGAAAAACGGTGAGCAGCGTGAGTGTGCGCAAGCGCTTAGCCATACTGGCATTTTTGTTGCGCATCCAGACCCAAGCCAGCGGGCCCAAAGCAATCAACACGCCAAGCAGCATGAGCCGCGCCACAGGCGCGAAATCATAAAGAGCAACTTCAGCGTTCATGGCTTTTGCACACCCGTCCTGTTGGGCATGCCCACAGGCGATACACGCCCCGCCTGATCCCAGCTGCCCGATGCGCGCAGCAAGTTATGAATATCACGCTTGGCTTTGGCCGCATCCATATCCGCTGGCCAGCGCAGCATCAAATTGCCATACGGATCGACAACATAAAGGTGGTCTTCGATCTTTTGCCCCGCAGCCGCAGGCAACCATTGCTCTAGCACGGTACGTGGCACACGCAATGCCTGCGCATCATTCAGCGGCGCATGCACTTGGGCGGTGAGTTTTGCTTCAACAGGCGCATCATCGGCCACCAGCCATACGCGCTCAATGCGATCTTTATCGCGCCCCATCACTTCACGCAATTGGCGCGTCCAGTAAATTCGTTTCTGGCAAGCCTCATCACACGCGCCCCCGCCCACACTCACGAGCAAC
>JANMDE010000518.1:0-4192 GCA_031376105.1 Variovorax sp.
CACACCGGCATGCCTCTCATGGCCGAGCTCAATGTCAAGCAGTACCACGTCGTAGTGCTCCCTTTGAATAGCGGCCTCTGCATCGTCGCGGTTAAACCACGTGTCAATGTGAATATCAGGCCTTGCGGCGCGAATCCAGGCGGCCAATTGGGCGCTGGTGGGCTGGTCGTCTTCGATCAGGGCAATTTTTGGGGGATGCGTCATAGCGCCATTATGAAACCTCGACGCGCCGCCAGCGCGGAAGAAATCTTCCGCGCTCAGAAGAATTTGACGCTGGTCATGAAGGCTTGCGCCCCGCGTTGGCGTTGTTGCTTCCGGCTGATTTCCAAACAATGGAGTCCATCAGCAACCGGGAATCTTCCCTTCACTTTAGGAGCCTTTCATGATCACTTCCCTTAAAAACATCCTTGCCAACTTTCGCGGCAAATTTAGCAAACCCGCCAGCGACTCGCAAGACACGCTGTTTGCCGATTCTGTACAAAGCATGCCCGCCCCGCGCTCATTTGCACCATCTCGCCGCACGGTGATTGCCACGGCTGTTGTGATCGCTGTAGCGGCCGCAGCTTACATGTTGATCAAGCATCCTCCGGTGCAAACCATCAACGCTGGCCAAGCAGGATTGCGCATGAATCAGCTCACGGGTGCGCAAAGCGAACTGCAAGAAGGCAATGCTTGGGTGATTCCCGGCCTGCACAGCCTGCGCCTCGTGCCACTGCGTGACCAAAGCTGGCGCGCCGCGCAAATGATCAAGGCCGATGGCGCTGCGCCCGTGCAATCTTTGGAAGGCCTGTCGTTGGGGGTGGATGTGATCGTGCGCTATGCGGTCGACCCCAGCAAAGTGGGCAGTGTGGGGGCACGCTTGCAAAAAGATATGGGCAGCGAGTTGGTCGATCCTGCGCTGCAAGGCGTGGCTTACAAAACCTTTGCCCGCTACACCGTGCGAGAAATTTTCTCCACCAAACGGGTGGAGATTCAGCAGGCGATGGAAGCTGAGCTGAAACTAAAACTGGCTGCCGAGGGCTTGATTTTGCGCAGCGTGCAGGTGGGCAAAATCGACTTGCCTGCCGACTACAGCCGCCGCATGGAAACCTTGCTCGGCGAAGAGCTGGCTACCGAAAAAATGCGTTACACGCTGGTACTCAAAGAAAAGCAAGTGAAAGAAACCGAGCTGGAAGCGCAGGCGCAAAAGGTGCGCAGTGAAGTGCAGGCGGAAGCGGCGGGCAATGTGCAGATCATTGCCGCCAAGGCGCAAGAGGAAGCCATGAAGCATGTGTTGCCCTTCAAGCAGCGCCAGATTGAGCAACGCAAGCTGGAAGCTGAGGCCGAGAAACAGTCGCGCATCCGCACCGCAGAAGGCAATGCCGAGGCGCGCCGCATTGAGGCGGATGGCGAAGCCAAGGCACGCCAGCGCTTGGCTGAAGCCGAAGCTTATCGCCTGCAAAAAGTGGGCGTGGCAGGCGCAGAGCAAATGGCCAGAGAGGGCGCATTGCTCACGCGCCATCCGCTCCTGATCCAAAAAGCCATGGCCGACAAGCTCTCTGACAAAGTGCAAGTGATCATCGCGCCTTCGCCCACCGATGGCAGCTTCATCGGCGCGGCCTTGCTCGGCAGCAGAAAAACCGCTGCCCCGGAGCACAGCGCCCAAGCGCCAACCGATCAAGAAACCAAAGACGAATAAGCCCGCCCATCTATCCATCTATGTCATCTGGAGCCATCACCATGAAAACCATCACTTTGAGCACCGCCGCCTTGGCCATCGCCTCTGCTGCCGCTTTGACCTTCATCAGCTCACCCGTATGGGCGCAAACCGCCGCCATGCCGCAAGCGCTGATCGTGCAAGACAACGTCGCTTTGCGCGCCGCACCGCGCGACGCTGCCACCCAGCAAGCCCAGCTTTGGCAAGGCGAGCTGGTCGAGCTACGCGGCGAGCGCATGGACTATGTGCAAGTGTGGGATCACAAACGCGAGCGCGGCGGCTACGTGCGTGCGAGCCAGCTGCGCCGCATCTCCGTCACGCCAGCCGATGCCGATGGCTTGCTGAGCGTGCTTCGCTTTGTGAAAGATGCACCGGGCAGCGAAGGGCTGAGCTTTGGCTATAGCGCGGCCTGGCTCAAGGCTGCCAGCAGCACACAAATGAATGGCGCAGCAGGCGCAGAAGTGTTGGATGCCATCGGCGTGGCGGCCACGCGCTTAGCGCGGCGCGCCTCCAGCAACGGCTTATCGAAAGCCGCACAAGAAGCTGCCGCCGCCCAACTCGATGCTGCTCAGCGCTACGGCATTCGCTTTGAAAGCATGGCGCAAGACGGCATGGATGCCAAAGTGATGATTTGCTACGACGGCGACGTGTTTGCCCGTTTGCTGGCTCTGCCTGCCGCATCGAACGAGCAGCGCGCCCGCGCCGCCTTGGCACTCTCCGGCAGCGATTGCGAAGACCCCGCCTTCGCTTTGAAAAACCCCATCGAGCACAGCAAAAACCAAGAGTGGCGCGCTGCTGTGCTTGACAAAGCCGACACGCAGGGCATCCCCGCGTATTTGGCCAACCGGGTGCAGTTGCGCCGCGCCAGTGTGTGGAGCGGCGTGGCCTATGACCGCGCCCGCACTGGCAAAGCCAACACTGTGCAAGCGGGGCAGCGCGCCTTAGAAGCTTTGGGTGCTGTCAACAAACTTGAATTGCCAGACGACGATCAAGCGCTCCTCAATGAGGCCGTGATGCGCGTGAACGCCTCGCGCTGGTCGGCTGTAGCCATCGCCACCCACAACACGCATCCCGCTATCGTCACCACCGCAGGCGCGAACCCGGGCGAGACCTGCGTGAGCATGATCCTTGGCCACGCCACGGTGGCCAAGCGCTGCACTTTTGGTTTGGTTTGGAATGCTTCGTTTTCTCTCAACCGCGAAGGCAATGCCGCCGCTCTGGCTGTGCAAACCCAATCGGGCTGGCGCGAGATGTGGGTGTTTCGCAAACAGGCGACCGATTGGCGCATTGATGTGCTCGTGCCCGCTGCCGTCAATCCTGAGATCGGCTACGTGGAATTGGCCGGTTGGATACCGGGCGGCCAGCAGATGCTCCTGGCCCGCGAAGCACGCGGCGAAGGCAAATACAAACGCAGCTATGAGGTGATGGATCTGCCCACCCTCACCACACAACGCCAAGCCACCGATCCCAGCATCTTGGGCGCTTTCCAGCGCTGGCAGCAGCCCCAGTGGAAACAGATGAGCGTGAGCTTGCGTTGAGCTCTTTTTCAAGACAATATCGGCACTCTGCCCTTATATTATATGCATAGTATGCTATTGTATTCATAGCGCATAAGACGCACTTGTTGATGGCCTGCACTTACAATGCAGGTCATCCTTCTTTTTCCTCCATGAACCCTGAAACCTCTCGCCGCTGGGCTTTGGCTTTGCTGCTTCTCACGCCCGCGCTCTGGTCGGTGAATTATCTGGTGGCTCGGCTGGCCCCGGGCGAGATTGCGCCGCATATGCTGGCGCTGTGCCGCTGGGCCTTAGCAGGCACCGTTTTGGGCGTTTTTGCATTTCCTGAGCTGCGCGCCAAGCGGCATTTGATTTTGAAAAACGCGTGGCATTACCTCGTGCTCGGCGCCCTGGGCATGTGGATTTGCGGTGCATGGGTGTATATCGGCGCACGCTCAACCAGCGCCACCAATATTGCGCTGATTTATTCGCTCTCGCCTGCTTTCATCGTGCTCTGCGCTTCGCTTTGGCTGCACGAGAAGCTGCGCAGTGTTCAGTGGCTGGGCATTGGCTTGGCTATGGCCGGCTTGTTACATGTGGTGATCAAAGGGCAATGGGGCGATTTGTTGGCCGTGCGCTTCGTGGCGGGTGATTTGTGGATTGTGGCTTGCTCTTTTAGCTGGGCGGGCTATGCGCTGCTCATGAAAAAATGGCCGACTGATTTTTCACCGATGGCGCGGCTGGTGCTCACAGCAGCAGGCGGCTGTATCGTGCTGCTGCCCTTTACCTTGATCGAAGCCTATAGCGGTCTGCCACTATCGCAGACGCTTTGGAGCTGGAAATCTTTCGCGCTGATTGCCGCCTCGGGCTTGCTGCCCGGCGCGCTAGCGTATTGGGCTTATGGCGCTGCGCAAAAAACGCTGGGTGCAGCCCGCACCGCCATGGCGCTGTATATGGGGCCGCTTTATGGCGCGCTGCTGGGCTGGGCCGTGCTCGGCGA
>JANMDE010000541.1:0-2424 GCA_031376105.1 Variovorax sp.
CAGCGTTGCTGGGCAGCGCGTTAGATAGGGCGGGCGTCGTTGTAAGCAGGGAATCGCTTGGCTATGCCCCCCGAAGTTGCGCGATATCACGCACTTCATTTGCTACATAATGAATAGCATGCTGCGTAGAATTTATAAGGGGTAAGTGCTGATTTCTCTTAAAAATATCGTTATCAAAGCGCAGATGGGTTTCAGCGGCGGGCAAACCAGCTTCCTGCACGGGTTGAAGCGCTTGCAACGCACTGCGCGGCGCGGCCAACACGCCATGCACGGCACGCCGCACCGCCTGATGAATCTCGCGCCCATCGCGAAAGCGCACTTCAATTTTGGTGGGATGTACATTCACATCCACCCGCGCCGGGTCAATCTGCACGAAAAGCACATACACTGGCTGCTTGCCGCCATGCAAGACATCTTCATAGCTGCTGCGCACCGCGTGTTGAATGACTTTATCTCGCACATAGCGGCCGTTCACATAAGCGTATTGCTGATCCGCCCGCGAACGCGCTGCATCAGGCAGGCCAGCAAAGCCCGTCACGCGCACGGCGCCCTCTGCATGATCGACCACCAGCGCAGCTTGGGTGAAATCATCGCCCAAGACATCCTGCACGCGCTGTTTTGCCGCAGCAGCGCGCCATTGCTCGATCAGCTTACCTTCATGCCACACCGTGAAGCCCACATCTGGCCGCGTCAGCGCATGGCGGCGGATCGACTCCAAACAATGCGACAGCTCCGTGGCATCGCTCTTGAGGAATTTTCGCCGTGCAGGCGTGGCAAAAAACAATTCCTTGACTTCCACCGTCGTGCCCTGAGCGCGCGCGGCTGCAGAGAGCTCGCCTGAGCCGCCATGCAGCATCCAAGCCGCATTTTTTGAATCATTCTGGCCACTCGCCCTTGATAATACTGCGCAGTCCGCTATTGAATTTATAGCGGCCAGCGCTTCACCCCGAAAGCCCATCGTGCCTACAGACTCCAGATCTTGCAGCGAGGCGATTTTTGACGTGGCATGACGCTTGAGCGCCAGCGGCAATTGCTCACGCGATATGCCGCAGCCGTCGTCTTCCACGATGATCGCCCGCACGCCACCGCCAGCCAAGCGCACCGTGATCTGCGCAGCGCCAGCATCCAGCGCGTTGTCTAGCAATTCGCGCACCACCGAAGCGGGGCGCTCGACCACTTCTCCCGCCGCGATCTGGCTGATTAATTCATCAGGCAATTCACGAATCATGGGGGAGAGGGGTGCAGAAAAGGGCAAATTCACATTAGGATTTTAGGCCACAGACGATAATCACCGCTCATGGAACTCATCTCACAACTCTTTCACCTCGGAATTGATTTCATCGTCAACATTGACGAATACCTGCTTCGCTTCGTGGCAGCCTATGGTGCGTGGATTTATCTGCTGCTGTTTGTGATCGTGTTCACGGAAACAGGGGTCGTGGTGATGCCTTTTCTCCCCGGCGATTCGCTGCTCTTCATTGTGGGCGCGATGTGCGGCGTGGGGTTGATGAATTTCTGGCTAGCGGTTTCAGTGTTGATCGTAGCCGCGATTTTGGGCGACCAGTGCAATTACATGATTGGCCGCTATTTCGGCCCGAAGGTTTTTCAATGGGAAAACAGCCGTTGGTTCAACAAACGCGCGTTTGATAAAGCCCATGATTTTTACGAACGCTATGGCGGCATCACGATCATTTTGGCGCGATTCATGCCCTTCATCCGCACCTTTGCGCCCTTTGTGGCGGGCGTGGCGGCGATGAACCGTGCCAAATTCTCAGTCTACAACGTGGTGGGCGCTTTGATTTGGGTCTTGAGCTTGGTGACAGCGGGTTATTTCTTTGGCAACTTGCCGTGGGTTAAAGTGAATCTTGAAAAAATTATTTGGGCGTTGATTATTGTGCCCGGCCTGATTGCGATTTATGGCGCTTGGAAAGCGGGGCGTGCTGAGAAATCTCAAGCCAAGCTTTGATTCAGTTCTTCAAATTCACCCATCGCTTGATCATGCGAAACTCCTCTCATTTCACCTCGCTACTCGTTTATTTTTGGGCATTGTTTGCTATTTATTCCATAGCGAGTCTGACGCATTTCGTTCACAACGCTGAATTCATCAGCTTTTATCCCAACATGCCTGCGTGGATCACGCGCGAGACGGTGTATCTGGCGTGGCTCGGCATTGCTTGCTTGGGATTGGCGGGGTTGCTGATGTGGCGCTTAGGGCTATTGGCTTTGGGCATGCTGCTCATGGGCGCGTATGGCGCACTGGGCATCGACGGGTTGGCGCATTACACGCTGGCTTTGTGCGGTGAGCATAGCTTGGCGACGAATCTCACAATTTGGTTTGAGGTGATCACGGGGTTTGTGTTGCTGATGGTGGCTGGACTATGGCTGGGGCGCTGGCTGTCTTCTCGGTTTCTGCGATAAATCGCT
>JANMDE010000566.1:0-16692 GCA_031376105.1 Variovorax sp.
TGACGCTCAGTTCCTTATCGACGCTCGGGCGCTGGGGTTTGAGAAAACTGCGTGTGTTGGTAAGCCATCAAAATGACAGCTTCCAATAGCGAGGTCCGTCCCTTGACCCCAGCACCCCGTAACATACAAGCGAGGTCAAGGGGGAGCGCCAGGCGAAGCCCAGCGCGGAGATCGCGAGGAGTGGGATAGTCCAAGCGCAGGCGGGCATCGAAGGGCTATGAACGCAAACAGCGCGCCAACAACCATCCTCACTCTCCCATCTTCTTCAACCGCTCGCTCTTCCAATACACATCATCACCGCCATCCATCCGGTTCAAAGTACGCGACAGTACAAAGAGCAAATCGCTCAAACGATTCAAATACAAACGCGGCGTATCGTTGATTTTCTCTAATGCATGCAGGGCAACCACAGATCGCTCTGCGCGGCGCGCCACCGTGCGGCAGACATGCGCGAGCGAGGCGGCGCGGCTGCCTGCAGGAAGGATGAATTCCAAGAGGCGGGGCAACTGCGCGTTGTAGGTTTCTAGCGCTTCATCCAGCTGCAGCAAAGCTTCTTTCTTCAGCAACTCGTAGCCCGGCATGGCCAGCTCGCCGCCCAAGTTAAACAGCTGATGCTGCACATCCACCAACAGATCACGTACATCGGCGGGCATCGGCTCGCACAGCAACACGCCCAGATTGGAATTGAGCTCATCCACATCGCCCACGGCGCAGATGCGCTCGCTGGCTTTGGAGATGCGAGAGTTGTCGGCCAGGCCAGTGGTGCCATCGTCTCCGGTGCGGGTGGCGATTTGGGTGAGTCGGTTGCCCATGGGTGAAATCCTTGAGTGCCAAAAGTGGCACATTGCCCGTATTGTCGCAAAGCGGTGGGCTACGTGCATGGCAGGCAGGCTAAATCGTCGCGTTTCTTCAGCGTGCACGAAGTGTGTGTTCGCCCGCCCCATGGGAACCATACCATTGGCGGCGTGCACCTCGCGCTCTATATCTGGCAACACTACTTGCAGTGGCAGGCAAAGTGCCATGGATATCCGAGATAGCCGCGATCTTCATGGCGATTTTCGGGCTTTGCCCTTATAGAATATACATAATTTGCTATGTATTTAATAGTTGTTAGCGTACAAAAATACGCGATGCTAGTGGCTTGGCCACGTAGTCCGGTAAAAACTTGCAATCCACAGGCTGGGTCGCCCGCAGTTGCCGGCAGCGATCCGCTACACTGATCGCGGTTGGCTTTTGGTCTTTTTCAACCCAGTTCAAGAGCGCCTCAAAGAGGGGCGGATACATTGCGTCGCCCCAATAGCTGTGCTCGCTGGAATCGACGAAGGTTTGTACCAGGCGAGCACCATTTCCCGCTGCCACCATGCGTTGGCGTAGCGTGTCGCTGCCCTCGACAAACACGGTGGCGTCACCAATGCCATGTGCGCTGAGCACTGGGACCGTAAAACGGCCACGGTGATCCACATCGCCGACAAAGCGCGCCACGGCTTGGGGATCGGCCTTGAAGCGGGACACCGCTGCATTGAGCGCAGCGTCGTCGGCTGAGCCAACATATCGCACGTTGTCGTTGCCAAACGGGCTAACGCCACCGTTTTTGCTCACCAAGTCACGCAGCGTGAACGTGCCCCAGACGAGATGGCTGACCACCGAGCTTTCTGGGATCTTCAACACGTCAACGATGATTTTGAGCTTTTGCGTTTGTGCGGGCGTGCGTTGTGCAGCGGGTTTGCGTACGCCTAGGCATTCGTCGGCACGTTGGGTCAGCTCAGCGTTGGTGAGTTTGGCATCCGCCGGCAGGCCAATAGCGAGCGAATATTGCGGCTCATCGGGACGCGGGAGGTTGTTGCACAAGTGCTGATAAATGGCACGTAAATCCAGCCTGAAGTCATAGGTGGCCGGACCAGCCACCACGCCACTGGTCAGTAAGATGCCTTCCCATGACTTCGGAAACATTTCTGCTGCGCGCGTGGCCACCATCGCGCCCCAAGACTGGCCATGCAGCAGCGTGCGGCGCGGTTTGGCCACGTGGCTCACGAATATCTGGCGCACGCGCTCGGTGTCTTCGGCTGCAGTGGTAACAGCAAAGCCGCCTTGGCGAAACACTGAGCCTGCCCAAGCATGGCCTTCTCGCACGGTAATGGCCCAGCGCTGGATGTCTTCGTCAGCGCGGCTGGGTTGCGGAGTTCCCAGTGAAGGGCCGCCATGCGAATGCACGACTAACACGCCGCTCCATTGCGCGGGCATCACGATCAAATAGTGCGAGCTTGCCGAATCTTGGCCACGCAGGCAGCGCGCACCTTCGGGCACACCTTTGGGGCAGGCCTGAGCTAGCGGTGCAGCTTCGGCTGGCGCGGTGGGCTGGCTTGCGCAGCCCGCCAAAACCAGCAGTGCGACCGATGTCAAAGCCAAGCAATGACGAAGAAAGAGCGTTAGGGTTGCGATCATGTTGTCTCCGATATGCTGCTAGTTTGTCGAACGTGCGTTTTCAAAAACATTGTCGCAGAAACAAAAGGCATGTCATCCGTTGTCAATGCTGCGCCATGCGCGAGGGAAACAGCCGCTTAGACCGGATACACCTTCACAGGCCGCGTGGCTACCGGGAAGCCAGCAGCGCCCAAGGTATCGGCAATCGCTTTGTTAGTATCAAAGTAGACTTGCCAATAATGATCGGTATGGCAATAGGGGCGCACGGCCAGCTTGGGGCCAAATTCGTTGAACTCGATGATTTCGACATCCACGCCTTGTTCAGCTTTCGTATTGGCCACTTTGGCCACGGCTTCTTTGAGCAGGGCTACGGCTTTGTGCATGTCGGCGCTGCCTGCCAGTTGGGCGGCCAAATCGACGCGACGAAAAGCGTTGTGGGTGTAATTTTTGATGTCGCCACCCATTACCTTGCCATTGCCGACGATGGTGCGCACGTTGTCTGGCGTATTCAGCGTGGTACCAAACAGACCAATCTCCACGGCTGTGCCTTCCACGCCGCCCACCGTCACGTAATCGCCCACTTTGTAAGGGCGCAAGATCAGCAAAAAGATGCCGGCGGCAAAGTTGCCCAGCAGCCCGCTCCAAGCTGCGCCAATGGCCACGCCCGCGCCCGCCACCAAAGCGGCAAAGCTAGTCGTCTCGACACCAAAGTAGCCCAAAATTGCCACCACCAACACCACATTCAGCGCCACGCTGATGAAGCTGACCAAATAGCTCTGCACCGTCATATCCAGCTTTTGCCGCGTCATGGCAGCGCCGATCAGGCGGCAAACCAGGCCGATCAGCCAGCGGCCGATGATGAACACCGCAATCGCGCCCAGCACTTTGAGGCCGAAAGCAATGAGGATAGGCTGAGCCTGGTCGAGCCAGGAAGTGACTTTGCTGCTGTCCATGAGGAAACTCCGTGTTTGCTGAAGACCCGCACCATAGCCGCAAATAGGCCAGCCCGTCAAGCCATGTGCTGCATCAGCCATCTACTGATCAAGCAGGCTGCTGCCAAAAATAAAAAAGCCCACCGCGAACGGTGGGCTTTTGAAAAGAGGCACAGCTGAGCTGCGCCCGATCTAAGAAATGCTCAATAAGGCATCGATTAACGCGCCACGATACGGCTAGTTGCAGAATTGCCAATCGACTGTGCAATGGAGCTGTTGTTGCTCACAATCACAGCGCCGCCACTGGTGGAGCCGCCGCTGTTTAAGCCAACCACCGAGCTAGCAATTGCCGCGCTGATCGACGCGGTGTTGATCTGCACGTTGTTGATGCCTGCGGTGGCTTGGTTGAGGGTGCCTGGCAAGGCGCTCATACCCAAGGTGTTGTTGGCCGAATTGCCGTAGCCATAAGCCAGGAGCTGGTTGCCCTGCACTGAGGCGGTAGTACCCACCAGCGCTCCAGGTGCAAGGCCTGTGGTGATGCCAATCGTCATGCTCGTGATCGTGGCGTTTGCAGTTGCCGCATTGCTCTGGAAGTTAAGCACAGCAAAAGTGGTGTCTGTGCTCGATGCAGTCGTCAATGACGCGACTCCCGTGTTGGCTGGACCAGCACCTGCAATCGAGCTACCTGCCACAGCATTCAATGCATTGATAGCAGAGTTCGCACCTGCCTGCGCAGTCACGAGGTTGCCCGATACCGTGGCAGCGGTGCTGTTCAATGCCACAGTTGCACCAGATGACATCACACCAATATTGCCGCCAGCAGCGACAGCAGCCGACACTGCGCCACCCAGGACGTTTTGCACGTTGCTCACTGCGCCTGTCGCATTCAAAGCACCGGCCGCTTCCAGATTCAATGCATTGCTGGCATTGTTCGTCGTGGCTCTTGCCGTGACGATGTTGTCACTGACCGACACGCTAGAGCCCGTAATGCCCGCAACTGCCGCAGACGCTTGGGCACCGATCACGCCGGGAGCGGAGGTCGCCGAGACGTTGCCTGTGCCGCCTTGCACGTTGAGCACCGTGAAGTCGCTTCCCGTGGCTGCAGTGCCTGCTGCCACATACGACGAATCGTTATTGCCAAAACCGCCACCAGACACCGTGGTGCCTAACACGCTTTGTGTATTGAAGGCTTCATTTTGGCCAGCCGACACCAGAATGGTGTTGTTAGACACCGCCAATGGCGTGCCGTTGGTAGACAATGCTTGAATGATGAATGAACCAGCAATCGGTGACGTTTGCGAAGCCGTCACAGCACCCGTGGTGTTTTGCCTAGAGGCCACTGCACCTGACAAGCCCGTGGCATTGGTACCAGAGAGATTCAGGTTGTTGGTGGCGCTGGTGGCCTGAGCTACAGCGTTGATGGCATTGCCCGTCAGCGTGGCAGCGCCGCCCGTGATGTCGGCACTAGTCAAACCAATCTGATTGGCCGCCGCCGCAGTGGCTGTGACCGCACCCGTCTGGGCTTGCACGTTGGCAACACCGTAGCCGGCATTGACTGTGGTCAGGCCAACGTTGTTGATGCTTGATCCGCCAGTGGTTGCAGGAATCACCGCATTGCCTGAGAGATTGGTCGCAGCGGCTGTGATGCTGTTAGCCGCTGAGCTGCCCACTGCCAAGGCTTGGGAGGTGTTGCCCGTGAGTGCCAAATTGCTGGTGCCAACGGTTGTGGCAGTGCTGTTGATACGAACTTGATTCGCGACAGTTGCAGTAGCAACAGCACTGCTGCTTTGCAGATTGAGCACGCCGGCGCCAGTGTCGAGGTTTGTAGCACCCGTGAAGGCAATGGCGTTGGCGGCGTTGTTGTTGCGCGCCTCGGCTGTCACGCGGTTGTTTTGCACCGTGAGGTTAGAGCCTGCGATGGTCGGCGCTGCTGCACCCGCGCTGTCAATGCCAATGATAGAGCTTTGCACGATTGCGCTTCTGCCAACAGCTGTATCGCTTTGGCGGTTAACCAAGGCCAATTCGTTGTTGACGCTGGTGGCGCCCGTGGCTGGCGTGCCGATGATCGCGCCAGTGGCTGCTGCAGTGGAGGCCAAATTGCCGCCATTGACTGCAATGCGGTTGGCTGCGGTGTTGCCCGTCGAAGATGCAGCAACAGCATTGCTTGCAACAGACACATTGGCAGTAGCCACAGGGCCAGACAGTTGAGCGCCAATCAGTACGGCAGCTGCACCGCCCACGGTCACTAAGTCAGAGCCTAGCAAGGTATTGACTTGCAAGTTGCTGATGCCGCCGATTTGAGTGGCTACGCCCGTGCTGGTGACCAAATTGGCGACATCGATGCTCACGGTGTTGGCCACTTGGTTACCTGTGGATGCCGCGCTGCCGGTGTTGTTGTTGACGTTGATATCGCTGTTGGCCACACCGACAGTACTGCCCACATTGGCGATTGCGAATGCGCCGGCGGTGGTGTTGCTCACTGTGGCTGCACCTGAGTTTTGCTGATTGCTGGCAATGCCCAGAGCGGCTTGGTTGGTGACCACGCCCAAGTCTGTGGTGGTGGCGACGAAAGCGCCTGGGCCCACATTCAGGTTGGTGAAGGCGGCGCTCACATTGTTGCTGCCCATGTTGGCCGTGGCTTGCGCGGCAACGGTGTTGCTGTTGACGGCAATAGCTGAGCCAACGGTGACTGCCCCTGCGGTGACGGCGACACCCGAGTTGGTGACGGTGGCACCCAAGGTGCTTGCGTTGCTTTGCACATTGCTCACCCCTGCTTGCGCATCACCGGTGGTGCCTGATAAAGCAACGGTGCTCGCACCGCTGTTACCCATGGCCCTGGCTTGGATAGCATTGCTATTGACCGTGGCATCGGTGTTGCTGAGGGTGACCAGCGTGCCGGGTGCCGTTTGGCTGGTGAAATTAGCGGACACGGTTGCGCCAGTGAGGCTCGCGCCGATGGCTGCAACGCCGTAGTTACCTTGAATATTAGTGGCGCTGGCGCCTGCTGCAACGTTAGCAATGTCTGCGGCTGTGCTGGTGTCAGCCACAGCGCTGCTGGTGCCAGCATGGCGCGAGGTCAGATTCGTGCCAGCAAGGCTCAAGGTGGTGGCAGCAATGTTGCCTTCAGCCGTGGCACCAATGGTATTGGTGTTAACCGTGACGGCAGCGTCTGTCACGGTACTTCCTGCAAAGCCCACGCCGACTGTGACGGCTGCATTTGTGTTGCTAGCGGTGATTGGTGTTGCAAAGTTGCTCTGCGCATTGCCAGCGGATGCAGCAGCTACAAAGCTGGTGGCATTGGTGGAGATCAAATTGCCAGCCAAATTGCCTGTGGCAGAAGAGGCCACGGTGTTACCAGTAGAAGTGATCGAGCCTCCAGCAAGGATGTTGTCGCCTCTGACGGTGACTTGGCCATCCGCCACAGAACCAGTCAAGCCGCCTGCGCTGCCGATGTTGCGCTGACCGTTGAGCACGATCAGGCCGCCAGTGAGATTGGCGCTGCTGATCGCATCGACTGTCAGAGAATTGGCAGCAACGCCTGCTGCAGCGACATTGACACCGTTGGCCAACACAATCGAATTACCGGCCAGCACTTGGCCTGTGGCTGAGCGTGCACCGGCGGTGTTGCCCGCTGCTGTGCCTTGAATAGTGTTGTTGTTGATGCTCAGATCACCGGTGAGAGCGGTGTTGCCTGCGCCGCCATCGCGGTAATCTGCGCGAACGCTGGAGCCTGCCACCGAGCCAGTGCCCGATGTGCTGTTGACATTGGCTTGCGCATTGGCAACCACCATGCTGCCCAGGAGCGCAGATGAGCCGGCTGCAGCGCTGATTTGGTTGGTGGCGTTGTTGACTTGGTAGGCGGCGGTGATGGCGTTGTCGTTCACAGCGAGGTTGACGGTTGCGCCAGTCGTCATGGCTTTCAAATCAAGCAAGACCGTGCCTGCGGTCACGGCAGCGCTGGATGCACCCGTGGTTGAAGCGGCTTGATAAGTGCCAACGTTGATGCTGCCAGCCGTGGTGCTTGATACTGCACCGCTGCCATTGTTGGCCAAGCCACTGACGCTGCCGGCTACGGTGGACAGCGTACCAGGCAATACCTCAGACACCACTTGGGTGGATTGGTTTTGCGTGGTGGTGGCCGACAAGGTGTTGCCGGTCAAGACCATCACGGCCGCGGGCAGGCCAGTTTCGGTGATGCGAGCACTGGCGAGGTTTGTGGTGGCTGTGCGCACAAGCGATGCTGTTTGGGAAGACTGCAGACTGAGATTGAGGGTCAACAAGCCGATGCTGCTGCCAGTGTAGAGGTTGCCTTGAACGAGCGAGGCGGCTGTGTTGTTGAGCAAACTCACGGGAGTCACGCCGCCAGGGCCTGCAAAGATCGATGAGAAGACGGTGCTGTTGGTAGCGGTTTGCGTGCCTAAGTTGAGTTGCAGATTGTTAGCCCACAAGGTGTAAGCGTTGACTGTCAACACTGGTGCAGCGGGTGGTGTGTACACAAAAGTCACGTTTTGCGCCATGGCGCTGGTAGCAACAACACCGCTCAAAGCGAGCACGCAGGCTGCGCCTAGGCGCGAGGCGCGAAAAGTCTTGTTAGGTGCTGCCTTAACTTGCATGGATTTGAGTAAGGTTTTCATGAGAATGTCCTTTTTGGAAGAAAAAATAAGGGATGAAAAGTAAAACGAGAGAGGAAAGAAGGAGACAAGAGGGGGTAGGTACTGGGTACTGGTTCTTGGGTCTTTGGTCTTGGGTTAGGTTGATTCATGCAGAAGATCGGTAGGCCTGAGGCTGGCTGGCCTTGGATTGAAGTTGGAAGGCGCTCATGGATGTACAGCCTTTGTTATTTGCTCACGGCCATGGTGGCGATCAGCTGATAGCCAGAGCCAAAGCGGTTGATGCTGGCATCCGTGGCTTCGGGCAACCAAATGACGCCGATTCGCGAGGAGGCAATGCCTTTAGCGATCAAGGCTTGGGTGATGGCTTTGATGCGCTGGTTGGTGAGCTCGCGCTTTTGCAGCGGCTGCCACACCTCGGTGTCACGGGCGATGAGTTGCAGAATGCTCGCGTTGCCTTGGACGGCATCGGTGCTGATTTTTTCAATCGCTGACATGGCTTGGCTGCCGATGTTGGCGCTGCCAAACTCAAAGGGCAATGATTGCGATGCACTCGCACCGCTGCCGCCCGCATTTTCTGGCGCGCGCCCGCTCTGGGTGGGATCTGCGGCTGCGAGGGGAGCGGCGGCGATGCTGGTAGTGGTAGCAGCGACGCTAGCGGCTGGTGCAGGCGCTGCGATGGCTGTGCTTTGGACGGCACCTAGTGGGCTGGTCGCCGTAGTTGTGCCCGTTTTGCTCGTGGGAACAGCCACCGGGATGACCGGGGCTGCACTGCTGGCAGCGGTTGGCTCGGGTGGGTTCAGACATTCAGCCGCATCTACTTCTGTGACAGCCGCAAGCAGCTCCATCACGCCCTGCTCAATGGTGGTGCGCACGCCGAGCTGCAAAGGCTCTTGGCTTTTGCTGCCGACATTGATATCCACCAAATCATTGCCAAAGAAGCGGTAAACACCTGCGCCCACCTCTTGACCGATCAATTGCTTTTGCAAGCTGACGGTTTTATGCACCAGCAAGCTGCGCGTATCCACAATGCGCAGATCCACACCGACGTTCATGGTGTAGATGCGGCGCTTGCCGCCCACACCACCGACGCCCACCTCAAAACCACTAGAGGCGATGTTGTAGTTCAGCTCGGTGATACCGCCCACAATGTAGTAGTTGGACTTGATGATGCTGCCGCCAAAATACGGAATCCAAGGCACATTGGGTTTGCCTTGCTCCACGCTGTGGGTGCGGCCATCGCCGAGCTGGCGCTTGTCGGTGTAGGCCAGCTCAAGCTCTGCAATGCGGGTGTCAAAGCGCTCTTGAATCAACACGGCGCCGCCCAGCTTGCCCAAAGCGGAATACACCATGAGCGAGCCGCCTTGCGTGATGGCGCTGCCTTCTGTGGAGCTGTAGCGACCGGTGTAATCTTTCACATCGCCGACTGCTACGCCCACCGGCGGCTTGTTTTTTTGCTGGATGCTTTTGGCCATGCAGGCAAAAGCGGCTTCGTTGGGGGTGAAGTTGCGGCGAGGCGCAGAGCCGATCATGACGGGTGCTTCATCCGGTGCTATTTGCTTGGTTGATACGCTGGCGCAGCCGCCCAAGCTCAAAATTGCGCAGGCGAGTGCCAGCGGCTTGCCAAATACGAGGTTCATGTGAATCCTTATTTGGCGTTGAGAAGAGGACCGTTGCAGGCGGTGCTGCCGCTCACACTGGCCGTTTGCTGGCCGGTGTTGCTCTGCGTGGAATTGAGCACTTGGCTGCTGGTACCGCCGCCCGCGCTGACAGCGCCGTTGGAGGCGTTGGTGGTGGAGCCAGTCACGCTGGCAGTGAGCGCACCGCTGTTGGTTTGCGAGCTGTTGATGGCATCGGTCACGCTGACGAGTTGATCGATGCCCAAGCCGCTGCGCGAGCTGCTGTTGGTGGCAGCATTAGCCGCATTGGCGGCATTGGTGGTGCCATTGCTGTTGAGCGTGGGCGATGAGGTGGTGGCCGCCAGATCGTTGTTGCCGGTGTTGCCTGTGGAGTTGGCCGAAACGGAGCAATTGAATTGCTTGTCGATCGTAGTGTTGTTGACGGTGTTGTTGATCACTCTGAAGGAGTCGTAATAACCATTTTTTTTCTTCTCGATCAGATCAACCACAGCCCCTTTGTTGACTTTGTCTTGCGTGGTCTGAAACTGCCAAGCACTGTTTTCGCCGACGTTGTTTGCCATCACTTGCACTGCGCCCGATACCAGCAAAGCCAATGCGCTTAGCACTCTCACCGGTCTATGAAACATTTGTTTTCTTTGCATCATCTTGTTCAAACCTTTGAAGCCAAACCATTCATTTAGGACATCGCAGTATGCTGTTACGCCTGTGACAACGCAATTACACTAAATAGCTCAATTTACAAATGCAATGAGGTCAAAAGTATTCATTTGAATGAGAAAGTATTCATCTCGTTTTACAAAAATACCCTATGTACATCGATTGGCCTACAACAAAAAAATGGCTGTGTGTTGTTCGGGCAATTTGGCGACACCCCTGCCACGCATTCACTGCGCTGTGGCTTAAATCGCCCGCGGTTCGGTGGAGAACGAGGATTTTCAGCGCGCGATGCTTGCGCATTTAAAATGGCTCAAACTTGCGATCTACAAGGCGTAGAGACCATCATTTTTCTGGAGACAACCATGAACGCACCGCTCCCCACGCACTTGCTCCCACAGATTCGCCAGCGCGAGATTCCGGCTGCATTTATTGAAGCGCTGAAAACGCGCTTTGGTGCGAACTGCTCCACAGCGCAAATCATCCGCGAACAACATGGGCGCGATGAAAGCGCGTTCACCACCGTGCCGCCACCTGCGGCCGTGGTGTTTGCTGAGAATACAAAGGATGTGAGCGATGCCGTGAAGCTCTGCGCGCAATACAAAGTGCCGGTGATTCCGTTTGGTGTGGGCTCATCTTTAGAGGGGCATTTGCTGGCAGTAGAGGGCGGCATCAGCATTGATGTGGGGCGGATGAGCAAGATTTTGTCGGTCAACGCAGAAGATTTAACGGTGACGGTGCAAGCAGGCGTGTGCCGCAAAGCCTTGAATGACGAGATCAAATCAACCGGGCTTTTCTTCCCGATTGACCCGGGCGCAGATGCCACGATTGGCGGCATGAGCGCCACGCGCGCCAGTGGCACGAATGCGGTGCGCTACGGCACGATGCGTGAAAACGTGTTGGCGCTGGAAGTCGTCACGGCACAGGGCGAAATCATCCGCACCGGCACACGCGCGAAGAAATCATCGGCGGGCTACGATCTCACGCGATTGATGGTGGGCAGTGAGGGCACTTTGGGCATCATGACGGAGATCACGCTGCGGATTTATCCGATTCCCGAGGCCATTCAGGCGGCGGTGTGCTCCTTCCCGAGCATTTCTGACGCGGTGCAAACGACGATTGAAATCATTCAAATGGGCATCCCGATTGCGCGGGTGGAGCTGCTAGACGGCAACACCGTGCGCTTGGTGAACCTGCACAGCAAAACCACGCTGCGCGAAGAGCCGATGCTGCTGATGGAGTTTCATGGTTCGCCAACCAGTGTGGCCGAGCAAGTGGCGATGGTGCAAGAGCTTGCCAGCGGCCATGGCGCCCAAGCTTTTGAATGGGCCAGCACGCCCGAGGAGCGCACCAAGCTGTGGACAGCGCGCCACAACGCCTACTTTGCCGGCATTCAAAGCCGCCCCGGTTGCCGCGCGATTTCAACCGACACCTGCGTGCCGATCTCGAAATTAGCGGAGGCCTTGCTCGATTCGGTGGCTGACGTGGAAAAAAGCGGCATCCCGTTCTTCTTGGTCGGCCATGTGGGCGATGGCAATTTCCATATCGGCTATTTGATTGATCCGGAATCACCGCAAGAGCGTGATCAAGCCGAGGCGATGAACCACGCGCTGGTTCATCGCGCCTTGGCCGTGGGCGGCACCTGCACCGGGGAACACGGCATCGGCCTGCACAAGCAAGATTTCTTGGTCAGCGAAGCAGGCGATGGCGCTATTACCTTCATGCGCACGATCAAGCATGCGCTTGATCCGCTCAATATCATGAATCCGGGGAAGATTTTCAGCTGGTAAAACGAGGGCATATGCTATAAATTTAATAGCAAACTAGGCTGATTCTATAAGGGCGATAGCCCTAAAAAGCTGAAGAAAACTGATCAGCGCTGGATATCAGACATTTTGCAGCCTTTGGCCAAAAACACGCCGGTCAGGTGCTCTTTCCTGCCTTGCGCCTGCTGGCCGAGTGCGGCGTTTTGTTGCGCCTGTTGCGCGGCAGCTTGCTGAGCCGCGGCTTGCTGCGCTGCCGCTTGTTGCTGCTGTTGCGCTGCGTTATTTTGCGCAGCGCCCAAGACTCCGCCGAGCATGCCGCCAAAACCGCCACCGAAACCACCAAACCCGCCACGTGCAGCGGCCTGACCAATGGCTTGCTGCGCAACAGCACCTGCAATGCCCGATGCCGCGCCAGGTGTGCCAGCTTCAGCGCCCGGGGCAGCGGCAGTCGGCGCAACCGGCTGATTGGCGCGTGCAATCACAGCATCCATCTGCACGATCTCGCCATAGATTTGCTGACAGCTCATGTCGTTGTCGGTCATTTTGACGCGCTCAATGGTTTGTGCGACAGCGCCGGTGGCTAAAAAGGCCAGCAGTATAGGAAGGGCGAAGGTGTTTTTCATGAGGCAGGTCTGTTTGAAGTTGATTTGGAAGCTGTTGATGATTGGCTTAGCGCTGGATTTCACTCATCTTGCAGCCTTTGCCTAGGAACATGCTGGTCAGATGGTCTTTGCGACCTTGTGCCTGCGCCACGATGGCGTTGCCCTGCGGTACGGCAGGCGCAGCAGCTTGAGGGGCAACTGCTGTCGGGGCTTGGGCCTGAGCTTGACCTGCGTTTTGGGTCAGGCTGCCAAACAAGCTGGCCGCTTGTGCACCGCCTGAGCCACCGCGGGCACCTGCCAAAGCGCCAAGAAAACCACCTAGCGGGTTAGATGCGGGCGCAGGTGCTGGGGCTGCAGCTGCCGGGGCTGCGCCCTGGTTGTTGGCCTGGTAGGCATTCGCGGCCTGCTGCGCAAGCGCCACCGAATTGAGCTGGCCCTGAATGAAAGAAGGGTTCACACCGGCGGCTGCCGCACGCTGCGCCGCCACGGCAAGCTGCGGATTCTGCAACATCGCCGCCGTTTGAGCGACGGCTGCTGGATCATAAGCTGCCGCACGCACACGCGGATCGCTGCTCGCTAGCATCAACGCTTGCACTTGCGCGTTGCTGGCTTGCCCGACGCTGGCCGCCTGCACATTGTTCAACGTGCCGAGCGGGTTGAATCCTGGTTGAGCAGCCGTATTGCCGGCCACCGCGCCAGCGGGCGCAGCGGATGCTAGCGCAGGCGCGCTGCCCATCACCTTGATCATGGTGTCCATCTGCTGAACTTCAGCAAAGATCTGGGTGCACGACAAATCGCCATCTGTCATGCGCATGCGTTCAATGGTTTGGGCAGAGACGGCACCTGCGCAACAGAGCAGGGCAGCCAAATAAAGGGGTCGGATAGTCATCATGTTGGTGTTCCTCAGAGCGCCACAGCGCCTTGTCACAAAGTGTGATTATCTGACAAACCCATCAAAAATGCCGCGTTGCAACATCCCTCGTTTGGGGGGTTTACGTGACCTAAGCGCCAAATATCTTGGTTTTTAGCCGCGCAATCGGTCAATCAAGCCATTGAGCTCTTCCAAACTGCCAAACTGAATCGCCAGCTCGCCTTGATCTTCCAATTTACCGTGCCGCTTCACGCGCTTTTTCACGCGCACCTCCACCTGTGCTGTGAGCAAGTCCGAGAGTTCTTCTTCGACGCGTTTGATATCACGAGATTTCTCTTTGCCGGGCTTTTGCGGGGTGAGGGCGAATTCAGCACTGAGCTTTTTCACCAAACTCTCCGCTTCGCGGACCGACATTTTCTTGGCCACAATCTGGGCAGCGGCGGTGATTTGCGTGACACGATCCAGTGCCAGCAGGGCGCGGGCATGGCCCATATCGAGGTCGCCAGCCATGAGCATGGTTTGCACCGGATCGGCTAAATTCAAAAGACGAAGCAGATTGGAAGCCGCGCTTCGGCTGCGCCCCACCGCTTGGGCGGCAGTTTCGTGAGTGAGTCCAAACTCTTTGATTAAGCGTTGCAGGCCTTGCGCTTCTTCCAGCGGATTGAGATCTTCACGCTGAATATTCTCAATCAAGGCCATCACGGCAGCGGCCTCATCAGGCACGTCGCGCACCAGGACTGGCACGCTGTCTAAGCCCGCTAAACGTGCTGCGCGGCTGCGCCGCTCGCCAGCGATGATTTCATATTTGCCCGCGTTTTTCCCATCGGCGAGACGGCGCACCAGAATCGGCTGCATGATGCCCTGCGCCTTGATGCTCTCGGCCAGCTCATACAAAGCGCCTTCGTCCATGCGGGTGCGCGGCTGGTATTGGCCGGGCACGAGATCGTCCAGCATCAGGCTGGCCGGAGAGCCGGGATTGGCCGCCGCTGGGGTGTCTTGCACTTTGGGGCCAAGCAGGGCTTCAAGGCCCATGCCGAGGCCTTTTGGTTTTTTGGTGACCATGTTGTGTCTTCGCTGGAGTAGCCTAGATTTTAGGCGGGGCGAGCAGCAGCGTCGCTGGGCGATGCTCCAAACTTGCTCAATCGCCGCAATTTTATACGGCTTGAGCTAATCGCCCTTATAGAATGTAAATAGTTTGCTATTATATCCATAGCGCTGTGTGGATATGTCAGACCCCGCATACAGCTCACGTTGCGTCAAACTTGCGTCAACTCAGCCAACCAAGCCTGCCCTTGCGGCCAATCGCCTAAGCCACTGTCGGCGTTGATATGGCCTTTCGCGCCTAGCTCGATGCAGCGACTGCCCCACACGCCGGCCATGGCTTGACCGGGCTGCAAGTCGCAAAATGGATCGCTGCTGGAGATCACGCAGATGCTGGGAAAGGGGAGCTTTTGCAGCACCGGCGCTCGCCAGCTTTTGAGCTCTTGGGGGAGTTGTTCGCGAATGCAATCGGGCGGGGCGACGAGCAATGCGCCACGAATGCGATGGGTGCTTTTGGACAGTGCCGCCCAAGCGGCCACCAGATGACAGCCGAGGCTGTGGGCGATCAGCAAGATATCTTGCTTGGGCTGCGTTTCAGTGCTTTCAGCGGTGTTGTTTAGAGCAATTGAGGTGTTTTGCCCTTGTAATTCCTGCGAAGTATGCTCTGCTATTGATAGCACATGATCTTCCAAGCGGGTGATCCAATCGCCGCGCAAGGGATGCATCCAGTCGTGTTGGAGGACGCGCTGGTAGCCATACTGGGCTTCCCAGCGGCTTTGCCAATGATCAGGGCCCGAGTTTTGCCAGCCGGGGAGGATGAGGGTGTGCATCGTGGGTCGTATTTTGCCTTTGTTGGCTTTCTTGTGGTCTAAGCACGCCTGCGCAATGGGCGATGCGCCGCCAGTGCGGCCGATCCTCGCAAATGGATATCTTGCGCATGCCAGCAAAATGTCTAAACTGGATTTGCTATGTATTAAATAGCAAACTATGCCCTAAGTATAAGGGCTAGTAGCTCATTTTGCTAAATATTCAAGCCGCCAAACGCTTTTCCAAAGCCACTTTGGCAGTCGTCAATTCAACCGGCAAGTGATAAGCCAACTGCGTGAACAGTTCTTCATGCAATTTGAGTTCGGCGACCCAAGCTGCTTTGTCCATGCTTGTCACGTTAGCAAACTGAGCGGCTGAGAAATCGAGCCCGGTCCAATTGAGCTCTTCGTATTTCGGGCTGATGCCGAAGGCATGCTCCACGCCAGAAGCTGTGCCTTCGATGCGGTCAATCATCCACTTCAAAACGCGCATGTTCTCGCCATAACCCGGCCAGATGAACTTGCCATCTTCGCCTTTGCGGAACCAGTTGGTGGTGAAAATTTTGGGTTGCTTGGCTCCGGCAGCGGTCAGCTTGCTACCGAGATTGAGCCAATGCTGAAAATAGTCACTCATGTTGTAGCCCGCGAAGGGCAACATCGCAAACGGATCACGGCGCACCACGCCTTGTTGGCCGAAAGCGGCGGCGGTGGTCTCTGAGCCCATGGTCGCGGCCATGTAAACGCCTTCTGTCCAATTGCGCGCTTCGGTGACAAGCGGCACGGTGGTGCTGCGGCGGCCGCCGAAGAGGAAGGCATCAATTTTCACGCCTTTGGCATCGTCCCAGGCTTCGTCTAAAGCAGGATTGTTGGTAGCAGCCACGGTGAAACGGGCATTCGGATGCGCGGCTTTCGCGCCAGTCTCTTTGGCGATCTGCGGCGTCCATTCTTTGCCTTGCCAGTCGATGGCATGTGCAGGCGCCTCGCCCATGCCTTCCCACCACACATCGCCGTCATCCGTGAGCGCAACGTTGGTGAAAATCACATCCTTGCCCAAGCTGGCCATGCAATTGGGATTGGTCAGCGTGTTGGTACCTGGAGCCACGCCGAAATAGCCAGCTTCGGGGTTGATGGCGCGCAGCGTGCCATCAGCTTGCGGTTTGATCCAAGCGATATCGTCGCCCACGGTGGTGACGCTCCAGCCTTCAAAGCCTGCGGGCGGAATCATCATGGCGAAATTGGTTTTGCCGCAGGCGCTGGGGAAGGCGGCGGCGACGTGGTATTTTTTGCCTTGAGGATTACTTACGCCCAAAATCAGCATGTGCTCAGCCAGCCAACCCTCTTCTTTACCC
>JANMDE010000016.1:0-4229 GCA_031376105.1 Variovorax sp.
CATGGTTACGACCAAGGCATAGGGGGTATTGGGCTCGGGGGTGATGTGGATTTCGGGCTGCCGTGGTGCGAGAGCGGCTTGGCGCATGCGCTCGTCCAGCGTGGCCTCTTGCGTGATCAGTTCACCATTCCAGCGCACGAAGCCACCTGCGTCAATTTGCACGCGCACCAGCTCAGGCGGCGCGTTGCTGCTGCTTGATGGCATATCCAGCGGCACGGCGTTGAGCTGCATGGGAATGGTGATGATCAGCATCACCAAAAGCACCAGCATCACGTCAATGAGAGGTGTGGTATTCATCTCCACCATCGGCTGAGCCTCACCGGCCTCGGTACGGCTGGTGTGCAAAAGAGCGGGGTAGAGTTTCATGGCAAGCTCCGGTCTGATTTATTTTGCTGATTGAGCGGCCGAAGGCTCGGTTAACAAACTCACCTGCGCAAAGCCAAAACCTTGCGCCATATCAATCACGGGGGCGATAACGCTGTAGGGCGCATCGCCATCGGCGCGAATGTGCAGCTGCACGCGCGGCTGGCGCGCGGCCAGGGGCGCGATTTGACCTGAGAGTTCTTGCAGGTTGGGCATGTAGCTGTCGTTCAAAAAAAGCTGGCCTGCGGCATCAACGCTGATGATCACGTAATCTCGGCTGGTGTCTTGTTGCACCGCGTTTTGCACTGGCAAACGCAGATTCACACTGGCACTGACCACGGGCACGGTGAGCAAGAAAATGATCAACAACACCAACATCACGTCCACCAAGGGCGTGGTGTTGATTTCGGCGAGCCAGCCGTCGTCATCGTCGTCTGGGTTTTGCAGGGAGAGCGCCATTATTTTGTGTCCGTCTTTTCAGTGGCGAGCAAGACGATGTGCAGTTTGCTGCCAAAGCTGCGCATGCTCTCGAGCGCGAGCTTGTTTTTGCGCAAAAGCCAGTTGTAGCCAAACACTGCGGGCACAGCGACTGCCAAGCCAATGGCTGTCATGATCAGCGCCTCGCCCACGGGGCCAGCCACGCGGTCAATCGAGGCTTGGCCACTCGCGCCGATTTTGATCAGTGCGGAATAGATGGCCCACACAGTGCCAAACAGGCCCACGAAGGGCGCTGTTGAGCCAATGGTGGCGAGCAGTGCCAAGCCTTCTTGCATGCGCGTTTGCACGCGGCTCAAAGCGCTTTCAATAGCGCGAATGAGCCAGGTGTCGTAGTCCACGCGCGGTTTGAGCGCAGCATATTGCCGCACAGCATCAGCGCTGGATTCGTTGACAAATTTGAGCGGGTTGTCGGCAGACAACTTGGCGAGGTTTTCGCCCACCGTGGCGATGTTGTCAAAAGCGGCATGCGCTTCCTGGGTATGTACTTCGGTTTTGCGCAATTCCAGAAATTTGCGCACCATCACCGCCCAACTGGCCACGCTCATGATGACGAGCAGCAGCAGGCAGAGCTTGGCGATCCAGTCGCCTTGTGCCCAAACCGCGCCCAGACCATAAGGATTGGCGGCTTGTTGAGCCGCCTGCTGCGTGGCTTGGGTGACCGTGTTGGCAAAGGTTTGCGTGATGGCGCTGAGTTGGGTGGACACAGTTTGCGCTTGGGCTGAGTTGATGAGCATCATTTTCGACATTTCTCCTCGAGGGTACGTTTCAAGAGCGGGCCGATGTTCATCAGGCCTGCGGTGTTGGTGGACTCGCTAATTTTGTTGTCACGGCCTTGGGCATTGGCATCTTTGCCGCAATCGATGTTGCTGGCGCTGTCTATACCTTCGGCCAATGGGTCGCGTGGTGCGCGCCGCAACTGCTCGTTGGCCATCTCGGAAATGCTGCGGCGCGGCAGCGCGGTGGGCGGTGTATAGGGATAGGTGCGCGGCAAATTCAAATTGAGCTGCGGGCGTGGCGCGGAGCTGGCTGCGCTGGGCTGCGCAATGGCCGGCGGTGCGGGCGTGGCCGGACCAGCGGGGCCAGAAGCTGCGCCAGTGTTGCCGCCACTGACTGAGCCGGCGGGTGTGCCCGTGGGCGAGCCTGCGGGGGAGCCCGACGGCGCACCCGTTGCGGCGCCACTGGGCGCATTGCTGCCAGTAGCTGCACCAACAGGCGCACCCGCGCTTTGCCCGACTTGGCCAGTTGCGCTAGAAGGCGCAGCGGCAGCGGCTGGCGCAGTGGGTGCATTTGCAGAGCCTGGATTGGGTTGCGCGGGCGCGGGGCTTGAGCTTACGCTGGTTGCAGGTGAGGCGCTCGCATTGCTTGCGGCTGGACGGGGCGCGGCGGCAGGCGAAGCGACTGGGGAAGCAACGGGGGCGGCTGGAGGCGCTACAGGTGGGGGAGGAGTGCTGATTGGGGCAGGGGCAGGAGCCGGTTGCGCAGCGACGGCGGGCGGTGCGGGCGGGCGCGGGGCAGGTGGTGCGGGCACTGGCGCTAGAGCTGGCACAGGAACTGGAGCCGGTGTGGGCACGGGAGTTGGTGCAGGTGCGGGCGGCACCGGGGCGGGAGGCGGCGGCACAGGAGGCGATGGCGCTGGCGGTGGCGGGACTGGCGGCGGCGGAACAGGAATGGGCGCAGGTGTCTGCACTACAGGAGCAGGAGGCGGAGGTACTGGCGGCGCAGGCACGGGGGCTGGTGGGGGTGGCACAGGTGCAGGAGGTGGCGGTACGGGAGCGGGCGGCGGCGGAACAGGAGCCGGGGGTGGCGGGACAGGGGCTGGTTGGGGCAATGGCGCAGGAATAGGTGCCGGGATGGGCGCGGGCTGCGGAATCGGTGCTGGTTCGGGCGCTGGCGCGGGCAAGGGTGTGGCGGCCACGATGGGTTCTTCGCGCACGCGGATCGGCGTGTCTAGCGCCATGATGGCTTCTGGCGACGGGGTGGGCTTGAGCTTGGCCACTGCGGCGCGGGCCCGCTTGCGCGAGGGCTTGAGTGTGGGCAATTGGCTGGTGGTTTGCAACGGTGTGCTGGATTCCACCGTGAGTGTGGGCAAACTCAGCTCGGCACTGCTTTGCAAGCTGCGCTGTTTGCTGATGCCGCGCTGGGGCGGCATCGTAGGCACGGGTATCGCGACTGTGGCGGTATCCGTCGATTCTTGGCCGGGCGTGGTTTGCACCGCAGTGCTTTGCGACATCGGCCTGAAAATCTGCACCACCACGTTGCTGATGATGCGATGCACGGGCCAATACAGATTGATCAGCCACAGCGCCATCAGATGCGCAGCAATGACCGTCAGCCAAACCTCCCGTCTGCGACGGGTAGGCGGATACTGGGCTTGGAATAGTTTGGCCATGGGTGAATTTTCAGGCCTGATATTCGCACAGTTTTTGCAAATATCAGCCAGCGCAGGCGTATACAGTTGCAAGCGCCACTGCCCGTAAAATCCGGGTAAATACCGAGTCTTCGCCGCTCCTCAACCTCATGCTCACCACCTTTCCCGGCAACCGTGCCCTGCCCGCCCCCAAAACTGCACAGCTGCTTCAGCTCTTGCAAACCATCCAACCGCAGATCAGCGCATTGCAGACGCGCTGGGTGCATTGGGTACACACGGCGGGTGATGTGGATGCTGCAGCGCAAACCAAACTGCAAGCGCTGCTGACCTACGGTGAACCGCTGGATCACCCCACGCAAGCTGACGAAGGTGAACTCATCCTCGTGATGCCTCGCCTAGGCACGGTGTCCCCTTGGGCATCCAAAGCCACCGATATTGCACGCAATTGCGGATTGAGTGTGCAGCGCATTGAGCGCGTGATGCATCTGCGCCTCATCCTCAAAGGCAGTTTGCTCAAAAAAGCGGCGCTCACGCAGTCGCAGCGCGAGCAGATCGCAGCCGCAGTGCATGACCGCATGACGGAATCGGTGGCGTTTGACGCACAAGCCCCGGTAGCGCTGTTTGAAGCCGTGGCGAGCAAGCCGATGGCCTGGGTGGATTTGCTGGGCAGCGGTCGCGCCGCCTTGGTGCAAGCCAACTCAGAATTTGGGCTTGCGCTTGCTGATGATGAAATCGACTATTTGCTGCACGCCTTCACGCAACTGGGGCGCAACCCGACCGATGTGGAATTGATGATGTTTGCGCAAGCCAACAGCGAGCATTGCCGCCACAAAATCTTCAACGCGCAATTCACGATTGACGGCATACACCAAGAAAAATCGCTGTTCGGTATGATCCGCAACACCCATGCCCTCGCACCGCATTACAGCGTCGTGGCATATAGCGACAACGCTTCAGTGATGGAAGGCGGCCTTCACGAGGTTTTTTATGCAAAATCGGC
>JANMDE010000055.1:0-3506 GCA_031376105.1 Variovorax sp.
CATCATGTGCGCTGTCAAAATCTGAAAAGCAGCGCCGGTGATGACGAGCGCAAAAACCAGCAGCACAGCGGGTTGAAAGGTGTGAGAAAACGGACGAATGATGATGAGTACACCGGCAAAACCGCCCGCAGCCAGCAGCCAGCGCAGCGGCGGCACATGCTCGCCCAGCAAGCGGGTGGAAGCGAGCGTCACGACGAGGGGCGTAAGCATGGCAATCGCTGTGAAGTCTGCCACGGGCACATAGCGCAGGCTGGTGAAGCCAAGCACCGTGGTGATGACCATCAGCAGGCCACGCGTGATGTGAAGCGCAGGCTTGGAGATGCGCAGGCTTTTCAACTCACCTGCATACGCAATCACCGCTGTGCTAGAGAGCGCTTGTATCAAATAGCGCATCCATTGCGCCATCACAATCGGTGCGGCCATGCCAATCAGCTGGCTCGTGGTGTCGAGGGTGGCGAAACAAGCGCTGGCTGCGATCACGCAAACAATGCCCCAAAGCGTGCGTGAGGCGGGTTGGGCGGCTAATGAGGGGCTGCTGGCTGACAAAATGAGTGCTATGAATATATGAGCAAACTATGCTTATTCTATAAGGGCGATTGACCGATTTGTCTTGTTAAGTCAGCTCAAGGCACCTGAATACGGCTTTCCAGCAGTTCCCAAACGGGAGTGAGCTTGCCGGGCAAATAGGGCAAAGCGCCTAGATCAGTGTGGCTCTCGGTGGGGCTGTGAAAATCAGAGCCCCGTGAGGCAGCCAAATCGAATTCGAGGGCGGTATCGGCGTATTTGGCGTACTCGGCCACGGTGTGGCTGCCAGTAACGACCTCAACGGCGCGGCCGCCATGGGTTTTGAATTCAGAAAACAGCGCATATTCTTCGTTGGCGGTGAATTTGTAGCGCCCCGGATGGGCAATCACGGCAATGCCTTTTGAGGCCGTGATCCAGCGTACGGCATCGCCCAGCGAAGCCCAGCGATGTGGCACAAAGCCGGGTTTGCCTTCGACCAGATAAGAGCGAAACACATCATGCGTACTGCTGCAAACGCCGCTGTCGACGAGGAAACGGGCGAAATGGGTGCGCGAGATCAGCTCTGGGTTACCCACATATTTAAGAGCGCCTTCGTAAGCGTTTTTGATGCCCACTTTAGCCAAACCTGCGCTGATTTCTTTGGCGCGCTCCTCGCGTCCACCGCGCGTGGCTCGCAGGCCGGCCTGCATGGCTGGGTCTTGCGCATCAAAGCCGAGGCCAACGATGTGCACGGTCTCGTAGGCAAAAGTGACAGAGATTTCAGTGCCAGTCAGGTAGGCCATGCCATGTTGATGAGCCGCCGCCGCTGCGCGCACTTGACCACCGATTTCGTCATGGTCAGTCAAAGCCCAAAGCTCGACCCCGTTTTTAGCGGCGCGTTCAGCGAGCGCCTCGGGTTGCAGTGTGCCGTCGGAGACGACGCTGTGGCAATGCAGATCAGCGTTGAGATAGGTTTTGGAAGTCACACTTGCATTTTAGTTGCTGCGGTGCAGCAGCGTGCGGGTGTTTTGCTCTGGCTGGTATGTTGGTTTGTTTTGTTTGCGTTTTGGTTTGTTGTTTGTTGGTACGCCATGGCCTGTAATCGGCACAGTCGTCGTGTCCTCATGAGCCCGAGCAGCGAGTTACGCGGCACCTGCCGCGTTAGTGTTGTGCGCTGCGCGGCCAAAATCGGCCACGCCAACTGCGCCGATCACAGGCCGCAAATAGCAAAACAAGCCCCAAAAACGCTACAAATTCAATAGCAAACTATGCAGATAATATAACGGCTAGTAGCCCAAAAAACACAAATCAATAAGCTACAGGCAGCGGATCCAGCGAGCGCCACAGATACCAAGTCGCCACACTGCGAAAAGGTGCCCAAGCAGCGCTCACTTCTTTGGCTTCGGAGCGGCTCACCGGCTCACCAGAAAAATAGTTTTCGCTGATGCCGCGCAGCAAACCCACGTCATCCAGCGGCAGCACATCCGCTCGCAGCATATGAAAGATCAGAAACATCTCCGCCGTCCAGCGGCCGATGCCGCGAATTGCCACCAGCTCCGCGATGATTGCCTCGTCTTCCATGCCATCCCATTGGTTCACATGCAGCGCTCCGCTGTCAAAATGCAGCGCCAAATCAACCAAATATTCAATTTTGCGGGCTGAGAGGCCGCAGGCGCGCATGTCGTCAACTTTAAGCTTGAGCACTTTACCCGGCGTGAGCTTGGGCTTTGCAAGTTTTGCAAAACGATCCCAAATCGTCTGCGCCGCCGCAACGCTGATTTGCTGGCCGACCACTGAGCGAGCGAGCGTGACAAACGGGTCACCCCGGCTTTGCAGGCACGCGTCGCCAAACTGCGGAATCAGCTTACGCATGACCCGGTCTTTTTTTACCAAATAAGCGCAAGCCTCATCCCAGTAGGCAGGCAAGGCAATTTCGGCAACTATATTTTTCATAGCAAACTATGTATATTCTATAAGGACGATAAGCCGAAAATTCTTAAGAAGTTCATGCGGCTGCCTCCCAGCTCGTGCCTTGCGGGCTGTCTTTGAGCACGATGCCTTGCGCCGCCAAATCTTTGCGAATTTGGTCGGCTAAGGCGAAATTCTTGGCCGCTTTGGCCGCAGCGCGCTCAGCTATTTTTTCTTGAATCGCTGCATCGTTCAAAACCGCGCCCGATTGCAAAAATGCGGTTGGCTCGCCTTGCAAAACACCCAGCAAACCCCCCAATTGTTTGAGAAGCGCCGCCAGATCAGCAGATTTGCTGCGATTGACCTCTGCTGCCAAATCAAACAACACCGCCACCGCCTCTGGCGTGGCAAAGTCATTGTCCATTGCCGCTTGGAAGCGAGCCGCATATTCATTGCCAAAATCGATGCTACCCGGCATGGAATCTGCGCGGGGTGCTACTAAATCGAGAGCGGTATAGAGCCGCTTGAGCGAGGCACGCGCATCTTCCAGATGCACATCCGAGTAGTTCAGCCCGCTGCGGTAATGGCTGCGCACGATGAAAAAACGGATGATTTCAGCATCGAATTTTTTGAGTACATCGCGGATCGTGAAGAAATTGCCCAGGGATTTGGACATTTTCTCGTTGTCGATGTTCACAAAGCCGTTGTGCAGCCAGTAGCTGGCCATGGGCGTTTGGAAAGCACCTTCGCTCTGCGCGATCTCGTTTTCATGGTGTGGGAACTGCAAATCTGCGCCGCCGCCATGAATATCGAAATGCTCGCCCAAGAGGGCGCAGGCCATGGCTGAGCATTCAATATGCCAGCCCGGGCGACCCGCGCCATAGGCGCTTTGCCACTGCGCCTCAGGCGGTTCTTCGGATTTGGCCGATTTCCAGAGCACGAAATCCAGCGGATCGTCTTTCCCATCGAGCACCGCCACGCGCTCGCCCGCCTGAAGTTCGTCGAGCGAATTACCGCTCAATGTGCCGTAGCCGGGGAATTTGCGCACGGCATAGTTCACGTCGCCGCTGGGGGCACGATAAGCCAGGCCGTTT
>JANMDE010000098.1:0-4284 GCA_031376105.1 Variovorax sp.
CGACGCGGCTTTGCGTCTGGCTCCATGTCCTCCGGCGGGGATTGGCGTTGTCTTCGCCGGTTGATGTTTTTCCCCGCCTCCCCCTTTACTTACGCCAGACGCAAAGCCACATCGGATGGGCATGGTTGCTGGTGGCGTACCAAAATGCGCGATGTGTGCCAAGCCCGTCAGAGCACCCGGGGCGGATGGCGTAAGTCAAGGGGGAGGCGGCGAGATGGACTCGCCGAAGACAGATCAAACCCTGATGCCGCCGGAGGACATGGAGCCATCCGCCCCGGGTGCTCTGACGGGCGTTTGACCAGCGCAAAGAACATGTGCAAAGGGTCGTTCAACCCTTGATTAGCGCGTCAATAGAAAAGCGTAGGCATGATACCGGTCTCCCATCACGTTGAAGCTGGTTTTCAAGCGTTTTAGGCCATTCGCCGTCATAAAATGTGCGCAGAATGCTATTATATTGATAGCGCAGAGTAAATTTGAGACAATACGGGGTTAGCAAGTTACAAAGCATCCCATGGACTACCCACAGATTTTTGATGTCATCGTCGTCGGCGGTGGCCACGCTGGCACCGAAGCCGCGTTGGCCAGCGCCCGCATGGGTTGCTCCACCTTGCTGCTTTCGCACAACATCGAGACCCTGGGGCAGATGAGCTGCAATCCGTCGATTGGCGGCATTGGCAAAGGGCATTTGGTCAAAGAGGTCGATGCCATGGGCGGCGCGATGGCACTGGCCACCGATGAAGGCGGCATTCAGTTTCGCATCTTGAACGGCTCCAAAGGCCCCGCCGTGCGCGCCACCCGCGCGCAAGCGGATCGCGTGCTTTACAAAGCCGCCATTCGCCGGATGCTGGAAAACCAGCCCAATTTGTGGCTCTTCCAACAGGCTGTGGACGACCTGATGGTGGAGGGCGACAAAGTAGTCGGCGCGATCACGCAAGTCGGTATCCGCTTCCGCAGCCGCTCAGTCGTACTCACCGCAGGCACTTTCCTTGACGGCAAAATCCACGTGGGACTCAACAACTACGCAGCTGGCCGAGCAGGCGATCCGCCAGCGGTGTCGCTCTCTGCCCGCCTCAAAGAACTCAAGCTCCCACAAGGCCGCCTCAAAACCGGCACGCCCGCCCGCATTGATGGCCGCAGCATTGACTATTCGAAATGCATTGAGCAACCGGGAGATGGAATGCCCGCACGTGGCGCGGGGGGCATGCCCGATGCCTCCGGCCACATCACCACCCCCATGCCCGTCTTCAGCTTCATGGGCAAGGCCTCAATGCATCCGCGCCAGGTGCCGTGCTGGATCACGCACACCAATGCCAACACGCATGCGATCATCCGCACCGGCTTTGACCGCAGCCCCATGTTCACCGGCAAGATCGAAGGCGTGGGCCCGCGCTATTGCCCGAGCGTGGAAGACAAGGTCAACCGCTTTGCCGACAAAGACGCCCACCAGATTTTTCTGGAGCCTGAAGGCCTCACGACGCATGAGATTTATCCCAACGGCATTTCCACCAGCTTGCCCTTTGATATTCAGCTCGCCATGATCCGCAGCATTGCGGGATTAGAAAACGCCCACATCCTGCGCCCCGGCTACGCGATTGAATACGACTATTTTGATCCCCGCGAGCTGCGCTCCAGCTTCGAGACCAAGGCTATCGAAGGCTTGTTTTTCGCAGGGCAAATCAATGGCACCACCGGCTATGAAGAAGCCGCTGCGCAGGGCATGTTTGCCGGTATCAATGCCGCGCTCAAAGTGCGCAGCGAAGGATTCGGCGATGCGGCCAAAAGCAGCGCGGGTGGCATCTCCTATACCGACCCCACTTGGCTGCCCGGCCGCGATGTGGCTTATCTCGGCGTGTTGGTGGACGACCTCACCACGCAAGGCGTGACTGAGCCTTATCGCATGTTCACCAGCCGCGCCGAATACCGCTTGCAACTGCGCGAAGACAATGCCGATGCGCGACTCACCGGAGTGGGTCGCCAGCTCGGCTTGGTAGACGACGCTCGCTGGGAAGCTTTCAGCCGCAAAATGGAAGCTGTTTCACGTGAAACAGAACGCCTGAAATCCACCTGGGTCACGCCCGCCAAGCTTCCGTTGGCCGAGGCCGAGCGCGTGTTGGGCAAAGGCATCGAACACGAATACAGCCTGTTTGATCTGCTGCGCCGCCCCGGCGTGGGCTACGAGGCATTGGTCTCGCTCCAGCCAGAAGGCTTAGGCGAGGGCAAAACCAATCTGCAATCAGCCGCCGTTTCACGTGAAACACTCGGCGACTTGCGCGATGCTGTGGTGGAGCAAGTAGAAATCAGCGCCAAATACAGTGGCTACATTGATCGCCAAAAAGACGAGATCAACCGCGCAGCACACTACGAAAACCTACGCCTGCCCCTGGGCATGGACTACACGCTGGTGCAAAGCCTTTCCTTTGAGGCTCGACAAAAGCTGGCCAAACACTTGCCCGAAACTTTGGGTCAAGCTGCGCGCATCAGCGGCATCACACCGGCGAGCATCTCCCTCTTGCTGATTTATCTAAAAAAGGCTAAGTTCAAGGGATTCGCGGTGAGCGCGAACGACGCGGAATCCAGCGCACAAGCCGCCTGATTCTGCCCGGCCTGCGCTCGCCGCCCAAGAGGACACCAGCGCATGCGAGCGACACAACGCGGATTTTTATCACCCCGCAGCATCTTCATCACGGTCATCCTGCTAACGATGCTGATCATCCCTTTGATGTGGCTGAGCGGCAAATCAGATCGCGTCGCCAAACAAGAGGCGCTTGAGAAATCACTCAACTCAAGCACCGTGACTGCAGCCGTGTCACCTACCGAAGTCAACAATCCCAATGCTTTCGGCCTGAGCTGGGGCGCGATGGCCAATGACAAACTCCCCAGCAGCGCCGTTTGGATGAGCTGCCACGGCCAACCGCGTGACAACATCAGTCAGCCGCATGCCGACAGTTGCAATCCCTATATCGGCGATTCCTCTTGCCGCCTCGCACTGCCGATTTTGTGCATTCAAAAAGACGGCTCCACCACCGAATCCTCCTTCCCGCCTTCCACCAACACATCGGCCGAGCTACTCAAAGACGCGCGCAGCCGAGGCGCGGTCAGCGTCAACGATGTCGTCACCGATGGCTGGGCAGCAGGCAGCGTGGCCAGCACCGAGCCCGTGGCCGGGTTTGTGATTGGCTCGCTCGCGCTGGCTAACGCACGCTGCGAAAAAGAGCTGGGGCCCGGTTGGCGCATGGCCGAATTTCATGATGGCCAGGGCGGCTGGGGCTTTGTGGCCAAGCGTAGCTTAAAGCTCGACACCCGCCTGCGCCATTGGGTGTATGTCAATGACCAACCCGGCAACTGCTGGAACAACAAATAGGCTATCTATCATGATGCAGTTTCACGTGAAACATCTTTTAATCGCGGGCTTGCTGGGCATCTTCATGCTGCCTGCCATCGCCCAGAAAATGTATCGTTGCCCGGGCACAGGCGGCAGCACCACCTTCAGCGACACCCCTTGCGCCACAAGCTCAGGCAGCGAAGTGATCGTCAAGCCAGCCAGCGGAGAAGCAGCACCTCAAGCCAAACCCGACCCGCAAACCCGTGGCGCAATGGACAAACGCAATGCCGAATACAACGCCCTGCTCACCCCCGAATGCCGTCGCGCCCGTGAGGCCTTCCTCACCAAATCTCAGCAAAAGGGCGGCATGGAAGAGCTCATGAAAGACGGCAACCCGATCTCCAAAGCTTGGGAAGCCTGCGAGTTTGAAGCCAAAGGAGCGATCGACAAGCAAAGCATCAAAGACCGCGAAAGAGTGGAGGCCGAGGAGCGCAAGCGCATAGAGCAAGACCGCATCACGCAGAAAAAGCTGGAATGCACCACCAAGCAAAAAGTGCTCGACGACCGCCGCCCTCGCCTCGCCCAACTCAGCGAGCAAGACCGAAAAGCCTTTGCCATACTGGAGCAGCAAGTCGCGCAAGACTGCCGCTATTGATGCGGCAATAAAGGGGTGAACTCCCACGTCTTTATGCGCTGCTTGGTGGGCCGCCCGTGTGATGCGACTTTGCGTCTGGCTCCATGTCCTCCGGCGGGGATTGGCGTGGTCTTCTCCGGTTGATGTTCTTTCCCCGCCTCCCCCTTTACTTACGCCAGACGCAAAGCCGCATCACAAGGGCATGGATTCTGGTGGTGCACGATGTTCACGACTCCAGCTAAGCTCGCCAGAGTAGTCGGGGCGGTTGGCGTAAGTAAAGGGGGAGGCGGCGCAATCAACTCCCCGAAGACAAACCAACCCTGAACGC
>JANMDE010000099.1:0-7335 GCA_031376105.1 Variovorax sp.
CGGCTTCGGTGTTTAAATTTTCATTGGTTTGGCCGCTCATGCTGGTGACCACATCACCCGGTTTCACAGCATGGCCTGAGGGCATGTTTTCGCAACTGGGGATGAGGCCAATCACATTGATTTTTGGCTTAGACACAGACAGCGCCTTGAACACGCCCAACACGCTAGCTGCACCACACATATCAAATTTCATCTCGTCCATCTCTGCCGATGGCTTAATAGAAATACCGCCCGTATCAAAAGTGATGCCTTTTCCTACAAGCACGGTGGGGCGCTGCGCTTTGGCGCCCCCTTGATACTTTAAAACGATGAAACGCAGGGGCTCCGCCGAGCCTTGCGCCACCGACATGAATGATCCCATTTTGAGTTTGGCCACCTCTTTCGGCCCAAGGACCTCGCAACTGACAGGCGATTTGCCGGCAGCCAAGCTCTGCGCGGCTTGGGCCAGCATGGTCGGCGTGGCATGGTTGGCGGGGCGATTTCCCCATTCTTTGGCAAAAGCAACCCCTTGCAGGCAAGCCAGCGTTTCGTCAAATACCTCTTGTAAGGGCTTAGGATCGCTCACACCCAGCGTCAACACCGCCAATTTGGGCGCTGCCGGCTTGCTCTTGGTCGTGCCGTAGCTATAAAGCGCAGCATCGGCAGCATGCAAGGCCGCCTGCACAGCCTCTGCTGCGGCATCTCCCGCCCACACCAAAAGCGCCTGCGCTGGAACAGCTTTGCTTTGCGCCCCGCCCTCGGCTTGACCGTCAACTTTAGCGTCTGCCTTTGCAATGACCGGCTTGAATGCACCCAAAGCACTGCTAACTGCTTTCGACACGTCTTTGGCTTGCCCGTTGCCCACGCCAGCCAATATCACCCGTGCTGCCTTCACACCAGCCACGCCATAGGCTTGCAACAATTGCCCAGCCGTGCCATCAAAATCGCCCGCCTCCTTCGCCTGCGCCAGCAAAGCCGAAAGGCCATCGGCAGCTACCACTGCTTTGGCGGGCTGGCCAGCGACTGGTTTGCCCACCAAAACCACCACACAAGCCACAGGCGCGCGGGCAGCTTGCGCCACGCCGAGCTTTTTCAATTCAAAGTCCATGCGATACTCTCAAAAAGGAGTGCAAGCCATGTTGGCCTTGCATCTCCGGCGTTGAAAAACTGTAATGTTATTCCATTCCTCCATCCGCCAAGAACTGGCACGCAGCTTTGTTGCCACATTGGTGGTTTTAATCACCGTCGTCATGAGCATGATGCTGATTCGCTCGCTCGGATTGGCTGCGCGCGGCAGTGTGAACCCGCGCGATGTGATCATGTTCATGGGCTACGCTGTGCTGGGGAATTTGGCCACTATTATGACGCTCTCGCTCTTCATAGCTGTCACAAACACGCTATCGCGCATGTACCGAGAGTCTGAAATGGCCGTTTGGTTTGCCTCGGGCCGCGGGCTGGCAGGTTTTGTCAGCCCAGTGATGCGGTTTTCTTGGCCCATCTTGCTAGTTATTACTGGCTTGGCTCTGGTTGTTTGGCCCTGGACAGCGCAGCAAACCAACAAGCTTCGTAGCCAATATGAGCAGCGAAGCGATCTGGATCGCGTGTCAATTGGGCAATTTCAAGAAAACGCATCGGGCTCACGCGTCTTCTTCGTCGAAGCAACTGATGCCGATGCAAACAAAAATCCAGCCCCATCAGCCGCAGTCAATCCCACAAGCACCATCGCCACCTTAATCAACCGCGAAGCGCGAAACATCTTTGTCTCGGAAACCGATGGCAACAAACAAGTGATCACATCTGCAAAAAGCGGGCGGGTCGAGACGCTGCAATCCGATCAATTCATCGTGCTGCAAAACGGCCAGCGCATGGAGCAATCCAAAGACACCCCTTTGATCAAGGTGATTGAGTTCGAGAGGTATTCTGTGCTGGCCAATGCTTCGCGCTTGACGACCGGAGCCGAGCCCCCAGCCAGGGCCGTCGACACCCTCGACCTGCTGCGCAAACCCACGCCACTCTATCTTGCCGAGCTCAGCTGGCGCTTAGGCTTGGCTCTGGCAGCTTTCAATCTGCTGCTCCTTGCGCTCTTGTTGTCTGCGGTCAACCCACGCGCAGGCCGTGGCTTTGGTATTGCCTTTGCATTGCTCGCCTTCGTGGTCTATTACAACCTGCTCAATGTCGGCTTTTCGCGTATTGCCAGCGGCCGCAACGAATTCGCCAGCGGAATGCTGATGCTGCATGGCGGCGTATTCGTTCTCACGATGATTTGGATGACCGCCCGCCACCACCAATGGTCTTGGCGGCAATGGTTGCCACGCCGCACCACGGCTTCGGGAGCCAACTAACACCATGCAAACCATCCGCCGCTTGCTGCATCGAGAAATCTGGATTTCTGTGGCGTTCGTTGCACTGGCCTTTCTCACCCTATTTTCATTTTTCGATCTGGTCGAAGAGCTCGGTGACATCGGCAAAGGCCCCGCCAACAAACCCTACAGCCTGGTTCATGCCGCGCTTTACACCCTGCTCTGGGCACCCAACCGCCTCTACGAGCTGCTACCTATCGCTGTGCTGATTGGCAGTATTTTTGTGATGGCGCGTTTGGCGCAAAGCTCAGAATTCACGATTTTGCGCACCAGCGGCATGGGCCCTTGGCGTGCCCTCAAAACTTTGCTCTGGATGGGTGTGGCGTTCACCGTGTTGACCTTTGCTTTGGGCGACTACATCGCACCGCAAGCCACGCGCGCCGCGCAACTGCTCAAGTCTAAATTCATGGGGCAAATCAGCGTCGGTCAGACTGGCGCTTGGCTCAAAGACCGTCAGCAGTTTTCAAGCTATGCCGTGAACGTGGGCTCGCTGGATCCCGATGGCAGCATGCGAAATGTGAAAATTTACGAATTCAACTCCAAGGGTCAAATCTTAGCCACTGTGCAAGCCGCGCAAGGCGAGTTTGAAGATGAAGCTTGGTTACTCAAAAAAGCGCAGCGGCAAGAGTTTTTCTTACCCGAATCTAGCCCTGGCACCAGTACAACGCTCTCGCTGACCACCGACAAAACCCGCGTAGAGCGCAGCCAGCAGATCGCCGAATGGCGTTGGCCCACCAGCATCAGCGCTGAGATGGTCTCAGTGGCTGTTTTGAAGCCTGAGCGCATGGGCACCGTGGATCTCTTCCAATACATTCGCCACCTTCAGGCCAACGGCCAAACGTCTCAGCGCTATGAAATTGAGTTCTGGCGCAAAGTATTTTATCCGCTCAGTTGCTTGGTGATGGTGGTGCTCGCGCTGCCCTTTGCTTACCTCCATTTCAGAAGCGGTGCGATCAGTGGCTATGTGTTCGCTGGCGTGATGATCGGCATCAGCTTCTTCCTGCTTAACAACGTGTTTGGCTACGCTGGCAATCTGAATGACTGGGAGCCCTGGATCACCGCCGCCCTGCCTGGCCTCATCTATTCGCTGGCCTCGCTCAGCGCCTTCACTTGGTTGGTATTGCGACAATGATGACTTCCACTGCTCCCGCCGCCGCCTCCATTGAACCACCCGACGGCATCATCCTCTTCGCACATGGCTCGCGTGATCCGCTCTGGCGCGGCCCGATCGAAGCTGTTGCAACGCGCATCCGCGCCGAGCACCCTCGCCTGCCGGTGGCTTGCGCCTACCTCGAATTGTGTGAACCGAGCCTGCCTGATGCGACGCTTACCATGCTGTCACAGCTTAAGATGCAGAGTGACAATGCTATAAATTCAGTAGCAAACTCTGTTGATTCTTTAAGGGCAAGAAGCTCAAAACCCTTAAATATCCGAATCGTACCGATGTTTTTGGGCATGGGCAAGCATGCGCGAGAAGATTTGCCCGAACTGGCCAACGCATTGCGCCTCGCGCACCCTGACGTCAACTTTGAAATCACCCCGACCGTGGGTGAGGACGAACGCGTCACAAAGCTTCTCGCACAACTGGCATGCGCTTGAGCACACGTATTTGAACCGGCAGATTTGACAAAGCGCCCTTGCGTGCATTGTGGAACTGCCGATAAAAGCAGTCCCCGCATTGCTTTTAAGAAGTTAAGCAATTCGAATCGACTTAACTGAACTTAACTTAACTCACCGTTAACTCAGCGGCTGCGACCGCCGCCGCCGCTACCGCCGCTGCGCCCCCGATTACGGTTGCCGCCACCGAAGTTACCACCACCTCCTCCGCCGAAGCTGCCGCCACCACCGCCGCCGCCACCCCGCCGAGGGCCTGCGCCACCGCCGCCGCCGAAATTACCACCGCCCGCGTTATTGCCTTGCTTGCGAAAGCCATCTTGTGTGATGTAGCCAAACGACGTTTTGGTGGGATCTACGCCCGGAGGCGGGCCGTCTTCACCGTAGCTGCGGCCACCGCCGCCACCGCCTGCGCCTCCACCAAAGCCATTGCCGCCACGGCCGCGCTTTTTAGCCTGCATGTAGCCACTCTCATGACTGATGCCAGCTTGGTTGAAATCGTCTTCCTCTTCACCGTCTTGACGCGGTGCGCGGTCTGCGTTTTGACCGGTATTGCGGTCATCGCGAGGCCGATCATCACGTTGCGCGGGGCGGTTGTTTTGTCGGTCGCCATAGCGGCCTGGGCCACCTTGACGGTCATTTTGACGATAAGGACGCTCACCTTGGCGTTGGTCGCCTTGGCGCTGGTCACCCTGGCCTTCATTTTGGCGTTGCTCGCCATCTTGGCGCTGGCCCTCACCCTGCGGAGCACCGCCGTCGGGGCGCTGCTCGTAGCCTGGGCCACGGTTATCAAAGCGTTCATTGCGGCCACGGCGCACGAATTTGCCACGGCGCTCGCGCTGCTCACGGGGCACTTGCGAGCCCTCCCCACGGCCTTCTGGACGACCTTCATTGCGACCTTCGCGCGGCTCGCGGCGCTCGCCCGGCTCCACGGCAAAGGCTTCCGCACCCACCTTCATGTCCTCGCCGCCCTCGGCATCGACCAAACTTTGCGTTAAATCACGAATCTCGCCGTCATTCAGCTCCATATAGACACTGCGGCGCAAGCCCTTGGGCAAACCATATGAGCCATAGCGAATACGGATCAAGCGGCTCACCGCATGGCCCACTGATTCAAACAAACGGCGCACCTCGCGGTTACGGCCTTCACCAATGGTGACGCGCACCCAGCGGTTGGCGCCATCGCCGCCGCCGTCTTCCATCGTGAGAAACTGCGCCGGGCCGTCTTCTAGCTGCACGCCATCGAGCAGCTTTTGGCGGTTCTCAGGGGTGAGTTCGCCCAAAATACGCACGGCATACTCGCGCTTGAGTCCAAAACGCGGGTGCATCAAGCGGTTGGCCAGCTCGCCAGAGTTGGTAAACAGCAGCAAGCCTTCGGTGTTCAGGTCTAAGCGACCCACCGAGAGCCATTTGCCAAAAGGCAGGCGCGGCAAGCGGCGGAATACGGTGGGGCGGTTTTGTGGATCGTCATAGGTCACGATCTCGCCAGCGGGCTTGTGATACGCAATCACGCGAGCGCGCGGCTGCTGTATGCGCAGCTGCAAAAGCTTACCCTGAATCTTGACTTCATCGCCCCACTGCACGCGCTGGCCCACGTGGGCTTTTTCGCCATTCACGGTGATGTGGCCATCAGCAATCATGTCTTCCATTTCCAGACGTGAGCCCAGACCCGCTTGCGCCAACACTTTGTGGAGCTTGGGGCTATCAGGCAATGGCGGGAGCACGCGCTTCGGGGGCAGGCGGCGCTCGCCTTCTTGCTCAGCATCAAACTGGCCGGAAACAATCTCAGAAAAATCACGGGGCACAAAGGCCTCGGCTGTGGCCTCGGGCGCGTCGTCGGCATGAACCGCTTGCTGTTCATCGCCAGAATCACGCTCTTGCTGTTCATCCATTTCTGCGTGCCGTGAAAAATGCGATGGCGCGGCTGCCAACCCTTGAACCGGCATTTGTCCTGAATCTTGACCCGCATCTTGAGACGCGGCTGGCGCAGCCTGGCCCGCTTTCGCTGCAGCCTCAGCGGCGCGCGCCTCTTCCATTTGCGCCTTGGTGCGACGCACACGCTTTTTGGCGGCCAAATCGTGCGGATCTGCACTCGCGTCAGCCGCTGTATCTGGTGCCGCTTCTTCAACCACACCGTCAGCTTTCGGCTTTCGAGTTACTCTCTTTTTAGGAGCAGTCTCTGCAGATTCTATAAAGGCAGAAGCCTGATTTTCTTCAAAATTATCAGGTGATTCATTCGTTTCATTCATGGTGATGCATTCAGGCCAATCCGTTGGCACTTGTGGGAAGACGGGGTAGTGAGGGGGAAGAAGATGCCGGAGATTCAGGGGCTTCAGAAGACAAGGAAAATTCAAGCGGATCAGCAGGCGCAGCAGCAGCGCCCCCGTCTGCGGCAAAGCCCAGCAGCGGGGCGGTGAGGTCGTCAATGGCAGCAGATGCCTCCTGCTCTTCCATCCCGGGCAGTGGCATAGCCAAGCTTTCCAAGACATCAGCTTGCGCTTTCGGATCGCCCAAAGCGGGAAGTTGGTCTAAGGATTCGAGGCCCAGATCATCCAGAAATTGGCGCGTGGTGGCAAACAAAGCGGGGCGACCAACCGTTTCGCGGTGGCCAATTGTCTCCACCCAGCCACGATCTTCCAGCTGCTTGATGATGAGGCTATTGATGGTGACACCGCGAATATCTTCCATGTCGCCACGCGTGCAAGGCTGGCGGTAAGCGATGATGGCCAAGGTTTCTAGGGTGGCGCGGGTGTATTTGGGTGGTTTTTCGGGATTCAGTCGATCTAAAAAGGGGCGCATTTCTGGGCGGCTTTGGAAACGCCAGCCACTGGCCACATGCGCCAGCTGCACGCCGCGCTGCGCCCAATCGAATTGCAAGTCTTCGAGCAGGCTTTTGATCGTGTCTGCGCCAAGTTCTTCAGCAAACAGCACGCGCAGCTCAGCAACTTTCAAGGGCTGACTGGCGCAAATCAAAGCGGTCTCAAGGACGCGCTTTGCATCCGTTGTATTCATCAAATTCCCAGAAGTGATGTGGTCATGGGGCAAGGCCTGCAATCGTGCAAGGCATGCGGTCTTTTTTCAATCGTTCAAACAAGGGGGCGAGGCTTGTGCGCTCGCTAGCCATATCGGCTGCCCATCTCGGTGGTTTGGGCACTGCTTCCCGCAGCGCCGCATGCTAAGTATTGTAGCCTAAGCCCAACGCCTCACATGCTGCAAGCATATCTGGCGGCAAACCAGCTTCAAAAGCCATATCTTCACCAGTAATGGGGTGCGCAAAGGCCAAGCGCTCGGCATGTAAGCCTTGGCGCTCCAAGCCACCTGCAGGCCGGCCGCCGTAGATCGTGTCTGCGATCAAGGGGTGATGCACGTAAGCGGCATGCAC
>JANMDE010000105.1:0-5010 GCA_031376105.1 Variovorax sp.
GCTGTGGCGTAGCCTTTAAGGGCGGCGCGTTCCATGGCTTCAGCGTTGACCGTGATGCCGCCTTGGCGCGAACCATCGGCTTGCAGTTGACCGCCCATCATCTCCGCGAAGATGCGCAGCGTGTCTTTGAGCGTGTCAACCGTGTCAAACAATGGTTCTTTGTCTTCTTGGTTGTCTTTGTTGTAGGCCAAGGGTTGGCCTTTCATCAAGGTGATCAAGCCCATCAGATGGCCGACTACACGGCCTGTTTTGCCGCGTGCCAGCTCGGGCACGTCAGGATTCTTCTTCTGCGGCATGATGGAGCTGCCGGTGGTGAAGCGGTCTGCGATTTTGATGAAGGCAAAGTTTTGGCTCATCCAAATGATCAGCTCTTCAGACAAGCGGCTGATGTGAATCATCACCAAGGAGGCGGCGGCCGTGAATTCAATCGCAAAATCGCGGTCGCTCACGGCATCTAAGCTGTTTTGGCAGACACAGGCTTGCCCTGTGTCATCGACCATGCCCAGCGTTTTCGCCACGCGCTCGCGATCCAGCGGATAGGTGGTGCCAGCCAGTGCGGCAGAGCCCAAGGGCAGGCAATTCACACGCTTGCGCACATCGCCAAGGCGCTGCGCATCGCGGGCAAACATTTCTACATACGCAAGCATGTGATGCCCAAAGCTCACGGGCTGCGCCACTTGCAAATGCGTGAAGCCGGGCAGGATTACATTCACATTCTTCTCCGCAACCGAGAGCAGCGAGCGCTGCAACTCAGTCAGCAAATCGGTGATGACGTCGATCTCGCCGCGCAACCACAGGCGCACATCGGTGGCCACCTGATCGTTGCGGCTGCGCCCGGTGTGCAATCGCTTACCTGCATCGCCCACGAGCTGCGTCAGGCGGGCTTCAATATTGAGATGCACATCTTCTAAATCAAGCTTCCATTCAAATGCACCACTCTCAATCTCGGAGCGAATCACTTTCATGCCGTGCTGGATGGAAGCATGATCGGCCTCGGAGATGATGCCTTGCGCCGCCAGCATCTCGGCATGCGCGAGCGAGCCGGTGATGTCAGCTTCCCAGAGGCGTTTGTCAAAAAACACACTGGCGGTGTAGCGCTTCACGAGATCGCTCATCGGCTCAGAAAAGAGCGCCGACCAAGCCTCGGATTTTTTATCAAGTTGGTTCATGGTGTGTAGGAAATCATGCGGTCTGCCAGCGTGGAAAGGTGCTCGGGCAGGGGATACATATGTTGGTATTGTTTGACTTGCTTGCCTATAAGGCGGACGCGATCAGCGTAGCTCAAAATGCCGCGTGGCTGCATCAGGGGCTGATTCCAAGCGGGGATATCGGTGCGTTGAAATTCAAAGGCGCAGCTCATGCGTGGCGCGTTGCCTGCACGGGGGCTGGCATGCGAGCCCCAATGCAACACGGCTTGATTCCAGATGAAAAAGTCACCCGGGTTGGCAGGCAGGGCGCGCACATCGGGGTATTGGAAGGTCCAATCTTTGTCTTGTGGTGTGCCGTAGGTCGGGTCACGGTCTGCGGGCACGATGTACATGCAGCCGTTCAGCGTGGTGGCTTGTGTGAGTGGAATCCAAGCGGTGACGCTGGTCGGTGAGCCGTCTGCGGCGAGAGCGCGAAAGCCTTTGTCACGGTGCGGCCGCCAGCCTGATTCGGCTTTGGTGGGATCGACATGCCATGCCCAGAAATCGGGGAGCATGGCGTAATTGGGACCCAGCAAGCCCTCAATCACGGGATGCAACTGATGCGCGAGCATCCACATTTCGTCATACATGAAGGCAAACACGGGCAGCAGCCCGGCGCTATTCAAGCGCGAGATCACATCTGTGACGGCAGCATAGGGCGTGTTCCATTGCGTGAGGTTGCCTTGAAAATAGCCCTCATGGCGCACCAGGCCCTGAATGGCCTGGACGACTTCGCCTTGCAGGCTGGGCATCGGTGCTCGGGTGTAGTCGGGCGCTTGAATGTGTAGCTGCGGCGCAAATTGCTGCCAGAAGTGACCTTGAAGCAGGGTGTCAACGCTCAGGTTGGATTGTGCAAGTGCGGGCAGGGCTGGCATACTGTGATTGTGATGGATTCCTTTTGATTTTATTCGCCTTGCCAAAAGCCATGGAGACACGTTTCGGTTCGTCCCGATTTGACCCCCCTAGCTCGCTGCCCACCAGCCGCGAACAGGCGACGCTTGGGCATACGGCTTTGAAAAACATGCTGGCGATGCCCCAAACGCAAGCCGTGTTGGTGTTTGATGCCTGCCAAGTGGGCGTGGTCTTGCGCACGGTGCTCACGGTAGAGCTGCTGATGGCGGTGGGTGCGATGTTTGTCACCCACGATTTGGCCAGTTGGTTTGCTTTGCTGGCCATCATTACCGGGGGAGCGCTGCCAGCGGCGCTGGCTTGGTTGGTGGTGGCGTGTTCGCTAAAGAAGCCCTTGCAAAAGCTCTCTCGCCAATGGCAATGGGCTTGCGGCATGGGGCTGGGTGCGTTGGCAGGCGTGTACGGCTGTGGTTTGCTGGTCTGGGTGGGTTTTGTGACCAACGCACCTTGGATGGCCAGTGCGCTGTCAGGCATGCTGATTGCTGCAGGCTTGGTGGCGGTGTTGGTCTGGCGTGCGCAGCAGCGCATGCCGGCGAGTGCAGCAGCGCGGCTGGCCGAGCTGCAATCACGCATTCGCCCGCATTTTTTGTTCAATACGCTGAACAGCGCCATCGCTTTGGTGCGCGAGGAGCCGGCCAAAGCCGAAATGCTGCTGGAGGATTTGAGCGAGCTGTTTCGCAGCGCCTTGGTGGACCAGGGCGATGCCGTGACTTTGAAGCAGGAAATTGAGCTGGCTCAGCGCTATTTGGCCATTGAAGAGGTGCGTTTTGGGCAGCGTTTGCGGGTGAGTTGGGCGATTGATGCGGCGAGCTTAAAAGCCAAGCTGCCGCCACTGATCTTGCAGCCGCTGGTGGAAAACGCTGTCAAGCATGGTGTGGAGCCGAGCGCTGCGGGCGCGGATGTGAAGATCAGCACCCAGCGGCGAGCGGGCGTGATCGTGATCAAAATCACCAACACCGCGCCGGGTGGTCAAGGTTTGGCGGGCCATGGCGTGGCTTTGCAAAACGTGCAAGACCGCCTGCGCTTGCTGCATGATTTGCATGCCAGCTTCCGCTGCACTTGGGTGGACGGCATTTACCAAGTTCGCATGGAGATTCCTGCATGATGGCTGCTGTCCTCAACGTGATGGTGGTGGATGACGAGCATTTGGCGCGCTCGCGCATGAAAACCTTGCTGGCAGATTGTCAAGAGCCGCCTTGCCTGTTGGCTGGCGAGGCCGCCGACGCGATGGAGGCCATGGCCAAGCTGCGCGGGCAGCCGGTGGATGTGGTGTTGCTCGACATTCATATGCCCGGCGCTGATGGCTTGCAGTTGGCGCGCGAGTTGCGTAGCATCCGCCCAGAGTTGTCCATCATTTTCGTGACGGCGCATGCTGAGCATGCAGTCGATGCCTTTGAGCTGGATGTGACGGATTACCTGACCAAGCCTGTGCGCGCTGAACGCTTGCAAAAGGCTTTGCAAAAAGCACTCCTAAAAAAGGAGCAAACTATTCAGGATATACAAGGGAGAGAAGGCGATTCTCTTCAGAAATACATCATCATTCAAGACCGCGGGCGCACCGAGCGGGTGTCGCTGGATGATGTGCTTTACTTCAAGGCCGAGCTCAAGTATGTGACGGTGCGTACGCCGGCGCGTAGCTATATTTTGGACGGCGCACTGACCGAGCTGGAAGCGCAATACAACGAAGATTTCCTGCGCATTCACCGCAACACACTGGTGGCGCGGCGCGAGATGCGGGCGCTGGAGCGCATGCTGGCCATTGCAGACGATGAAGACGCAGAAGGCGTGGAGGGTTGGGCGGTGCGACTGCGCCGCTGCGATGAGGCGCTGTTGGTATCGAGAAGGCAGCTGGCCAGTGTGCGCGCCGTGATTTCTCAGGCTTAAAACATCAGGGCGCGAGGCGCTGCATTTGCCACGCGCCTTGCTTATCAAGGGAATAGGCCAGGCGATCATGCAAACGGTTACGGCGACCTTGCCAAAATTGCCAGCGGTCTGGCACCAAGCGGTAACCACCCCAATCCGGTGGTCGCTGCGGCGCATCGCCTTGGCTGGCGGCGATCTGTTCGGCGCGATCATCCAGCCACTGGCGCGACGGGATCACGGCGCTTTGCGGGCTGGCGACGGCGCTAATGCGGCTGCCCAGCGGGCGACTTTGGAAATAGACATCAGATTCCTCTGGGCTCATTTTTTGCACAATTCCTTCAATACGCACCGTGCGCTCGAGCTCCACCCAATGAAATTGCAATGCGGCATAGGGGTTGCCCGCCAGCTCAACGCCCTTGCGTGAGGCATAGCTGGTGAACCAGGACACACCGCCTTCGTCATAGCCTTTGATGAGCACAATGCGGGTGGAGGGCCGCAGATCAGAGCCGACGGTGGCCAGGGTCATGGCATTGGGCTCGGGGCAGAGTGCTTTGACGGCATCTTGCAACCAAACATCGAATTGCGCGAGGGGCGCTGGGTTGGCGCTGGATTCGAGCAGCTCGTCGCGCTCGTAGCTCTTGCGCCAGTCAGATACGGGGGGCGTGCTCATGGGCATCTTTCTGGATATGTTTTTAAAAAAATCGGGCATTCGCCGTTATATAATATAGATAGTATGCTATTGAATTAATAGTGATTAGGTAGCAAGCAGAGGCTGCTTCCAGTGCAGCCAACCCTTTTTTCGTAGCTCGCAAGCCGGGCATTCGCCGCAGCCGTAGCCCCACTCGTGGCGATGCGCTCGGTCGCCCAGATAGCAGGTGTGGGTGTGTTCTTGGATGAGCTGTACGAGCGCCTCGCCGCCAAGATCGTGCGCGAATGCCCAAGTTTGCGCTTTGTTGATCCACATCAGAGGCGTTTCTATCAACAAACGCTTGTCCATACCCAGCGAGAGTGCGATTTGCATGGCTTTCATCGTGTCGTCGCGGCAATCGGG
>JANMDE010000134.1:0-1611 GCA_031376105.1 Variovorax sp.
ATGGCCGCGAAATGGCTGATCGTGCGCTCATTTTGCTGGCGGCGCGCTTGCAGCAGCAGGCGCGAGAGATCGACACCGTGAGCCGAATTGACCCCACCCATTTCGCTTTGTTAATGGAAGGGCCGTGCAGCCCGCACATGATGGCGAAATTAACCACCCGCATCGCCGCCAGTGGCCTCAAGCCCAACGACGTGTTACCCGTCGGCGCGGTGCTCAAGCTCAAAATCACCTGCGCCTTGATGCCGCATGCGCAATCCCGAGAGGCTGGCGACGACAGCAACGCCCAGCTAGGCTGGCTGATTGCCCAAGCCGATGCCCTGCCCGCTGATCCACGCAAAACGGTGCATACACTGGGGTTTTGAGAGGGTGCGATTCAAAGCCTGCCTGCGGCAGAAGGCTCATCAAGCAATTTCTCTCAAAAAATCCAATCCTGCGCACACTGCGGCTACTTGCGAGGCAATGCATCGCTCGGACGTGGTGCGCGGGCTATCGGGATATACCTCGGTCGTGGTGGTAAACCGTGCACCGCTGATGCTGGCGCACAGGCCGAGGCCTTGAAGTTGAAACGCAATCACGCCACGCGCTGCGCGCGGTGAGCCAATGATCGCGCCTTGATCATCTGCGGGCGCAATGTGGGTGATGCGTTCAACCGCTTTGATGATGGCTTGTTGAAATTCGGGCTGCGGGTTGGCTGCGTCATCCACCAAATAAAAACCATCAGGAATGTGGCCGGGCTCGAATGGTTTGCCATCTCGCGCGGCGAGTGCGGGGCGAAATTCGGATTCGTCGGTATCCGTCGTCTCATGCAGATCAAGGTGGGCGATGAACTGGCCTTGCAAAGGCGCAACGAGGCGCATGAGTGCAGCGGACTCTTGCGCAGGGCTAGCCGTGCGAAACGAGCGATTTGGGTCAATCGCATTAAAATTCCAACGCTGAATGCGCTCGTATCCCCAAGGGCTGACGCAGGGCGCAACCAGCAGGTTGATGCGGCCTGCATAGACGTTAGCATGTGCCCGCAAGAAGCGCAAAGCACCTTGCACACCGCTCGTCTCATAGCCATGCACGCCGCCGGTGATGAGCACGCTTGGCAAGCCGCTTTGCCAATTTCGGCTGCGCGCGGCCATCAAATCGTAGCGTTCCTCTTCGTACACCAACTCGCGATAGCGCACAATTTCAAACTGCTCACCCACAGCCAGCAAGGGCGCAAGCACCTCATCTGCATAGCTGCGCTGCTTGCGCTGCCGCAGGCGCCATTGCGCCAGCTCTGCCGCACCCCAAGGCTGCCCGGGGATTCCAATGGGGTAGAAATGATGTGTGCTCATAAGCGGAGGAGATGGGGAATAACAGATGCATTATCCGTGGCTGCTATTGATGCGGCAATAAAGGGTCGAACTCCCTCGTCTTTATGCGCTGCTTGGGGGCCGCCCGTGTGATGCGGCTTTGCGTCTGGCTCCATGTCCTCCGGCGGGGATTGGCGTGGTCTTCTCCGGTTGATGTTCTTTCCCCGCCTCCCCCTTTACTTACCCCAGACGCAAAGCCGCATCACAAGGGCATGGGTTCTGGTGGTGCACGAAGTTCACGACTCCAGCTAAGCTCTCCAGAGCGGTCGGG
>JANMDE010000135.1:0-1547 GCA_031376105.1 Variovorax sp.
TAAAGCGCCCCAGCCATTTGAAGCCGCGCGTCCAGCAGCCATGCGCCAAGCGATGCAAGATCACGGCATGCAAGCCGGGATAACAGGTCAAGACCTCAAAACGGCTGCGCGCTGCTGGGTCGCGCTCGAGGATGCAATCAATGTCGGCTTGGATTCTGGAAAACATGCGCTTAGTTTAGCTTCTTACTCAGATTTGCGCTCTGCACTCTGGGCAGGCTCTTCGCTTGCTGGTGCCGCGGCGCTGCGCCTGGGCACTGCTTCTAGCATGGCCTTGGCGATGCCGCGCAAAATGTGAATTTCTTCTTCACGCAATTGCGCACGATTGAAAAGATCATTCAATCGCGGCATCAATTTCTTGGGCGCATTCGGGTCGAGAAATTTCAAATGCACCAACGCTTGGCTCCAATGGCTCAAAGCGCCGCCCACGGTGGCTGCATCAGCGACTCTGTGAGGCGACATGCCAGAGTCTGATTCGGTGGCTTCATGCCGCACCGCATCAGGCCAACCCAGCGCCAAGCGCCAGTCGTATGCCAGCAACTGCACCGCGCTAGCGAGATTGAGCGAGCCGTATTGCGGGTTGGTGGGAATGGAGAGCGCGGCATGGCAGCGATACACATCTTCGTTGCGCATGCCAAAGCGCTCAGTGCCAAAGAGAAAGGCGATTTGCAGATCACTCTTTTGAGCTAAATCGGCTTCTTGCCCTTTTGATATAAGAGAAGTTTGCTCTCTTTTAAATAGCATATCAAAGTAAGCACGCGGCGAATAGGTCTGCGGCCCAAAGTCACGTGCGGTCATGGCAGTCGCACAAAGATGATTCACGCCGTTAAGTGCTTCATCCAATGTGGCCACGATCTGCGTTTTGGCGAGCACATCCGTGGCACCGCTGGCGCGTTGAATCGTTTCATCCCGATTGAGCACCTTCGGATCACGCGGCGCAATCAACCACAAATCGTCAAAGCCCATCGTCTTCATCGCCCGCGCAGCCGCGCCGACGTTGCCGTTGTGGGAAGGGTTGATGAGGATGAAGCGAGCCATGCCAATCAAGCGCGGCCAGCCAAACGCCTCAAGCCCAGCCACTGCTGCTGCCAAAAGCCAGTGCCGTAATTGCGGCCTTGCTCAATTTGGTCGCGCACGCCGGTGGCATCAAAGCGCTTTTCAAAATTGCCGGTATGAAAAAGAATGTCCCACCAAGGCAAAAGGACGCCGAAATTGTGACCACCTAAAACACGCTGAGGCGATTCATGCCCGATGCCAACGGCATGATGCAGCCGATGAAAACGCGGGCTAACCCAGAGGCGCTCGCCGATACTTCCAAACCAGACTCTCAAGTTTGCATGCTGAAAGCTCTCTGAGAGCTGCGTGATGGCCACCAGTGCCACAAACTGGCCGGGCGCAATGCCCACGAGCAGACCGACACCCACAAGAATGCTGTCGCGCAGCACGTCATCGAGCAAGTGATTGCGGTTATCGCTCCACATCGTCATCTGGCGCTGCGCATGGTGCAGGCTGTGCAATTGCCACCACCAATTCAAGCCATGCTGGCCGCG
>JANMDE010000143.1:0-1733 GCA_031376105.1 Variovorax sp.
CTTGGGGTATCCCACGCGGCTCGTGTCCCCCTGCGTGCTGCGCCCGCATTCCTCCTTGACCTCGCCGCGTGAGATACCCCAAGCGCAGCGCCTCAATCGCGGCCTGTTGGCTGCGCTTGTGATCGGCGGGCTCAGGCCATACGTCAATTCAACCGGGTGCCAAACATCAAGCTAACAAAACAGTCGCCTCGACCTCAACCAGCACATCATCCGAAGGCAACATTCTCGACACTTCCACCACCGTGCTCACCACGCCCGCTGGGCAAAACAGCTGCCTCACGCGGTTGTAAGCGGGGTAATGCCGCAAATCGCGGAAATACTGCACGAGCTTGAAAGCATCGCGCATGGGTGCACCATGCTCGTGCGCTAGCTGACGAATGCGGTTGAGTACAAACCAGCTTTGCGCCACGATTGGGGCTTCAAAAATATCGACACTCATTTGCCCCGTGTCGTAGCCTAGCGTGCGTAGCTCAGCGCGAGCATGGGCGGGTAGATCGTCATAACTCGTGATCACTTTTTTTGCAGCTGGATCGACGGCGATCACGCCGCTCATATAGAGCAAGTTGCCCACGCGCTTGGCTGCAAGATAGTTAGCCAGAGGCTGAGCTGCGCTGCTGCTGAGTGGAGCGACATCAGGCGCATCGCCCAGCGAGGGCAGCGCTTTGGGCTGTGCCGTGGCGGCTTTCAAGCCAGCAGGGGTGGGCGCATCTTCTGAGCGCAGGCGAATGGCTTGCGCGGCTAGCAGCAAAGCTTCTTCGCCCATGTGGTCTTTGATCTTGTCCATATTACGGCGCGCAGCCGCATTCAACACACTTTTCATCTTACAACCTTTCCAAGGTAAGGCGCACTTTGCCGATAAAGGCCTCGCATTCAAAGCGGCTCACATTGTTCATATTGTGCAGCTGAAGGTAGGTGCTGCGGCAAGTCTTTGCCATGATCGCTCGCAGACCGCGTGTGAAGAGCTTTTTGCAGGGGTCACCCATGATTTTTAGCCACCACCAAGGTGAGCCGCCATGAGTGATCACCGTCAGGCGGGTGATGTGTTGCAAGCCGGGCACAGCCGTTCTGCCTTTTTGCGGCGGCGGCAGAAAAGCCACACCCGGCAGCCAGACGCGCTCTAGCCAGCCTTTGAGCATGGCCGGTGGCCCGTAAAACCAAACCGGAAACACAAAAACAATGTGCTCACACCAGCGCAGCGCGTCCACATGTGGCTGCACTTTGGCCTCAATCGCTTTCGGATTGGGCAAATAATCGATCCGCTCTTGCAAAGAGAGCACAGGCTCAAAGCCTTCCGCATACAAATCGATGCAGCGAAGCTCGTCGCCGCGTTTCTTGACGCACTCTTGCGCTGCTGCGAAGAGCGCAGCGCTCAGCGATGCAGGATTGGGATGACAGTAAACAATCAGCGTGCGCACAAAGCGTTGCTCAGTCTCACTTGCCGCCGAGTTTGGCCTTCACATCCATGCCTACTTTTTTGTTCACAAACTGGGTGGTGGCAACCAAGCTCAGATCGACATCGCCTGCTTTGTACAAGCCCGCTTTGACCATCTTGTCGTGAAAATCTTTGATGCGCGCCGCGCTCATTGCGCCGATACCGTTTTGCAGCGCTTCGCCACTGTCCACAATGCCGAGCTTTTTCATCAGATCAATGCTGCCAGCAATGCTAGCGTCGGTCAGATTGGGATTGGTTTTCTTCAGCAGCTCGTTGGTGGCTTTGTTGTCGCCATACAAAT
>JANMDE010000180.1:0-1844 GCA_031376105.1 Variovorax sp.
GTTCCGTCGATGATGGCAAGTCCACGCTGATCGGCCGCCTGCTGGTAGACAGCAAAACAGCCCTGCTCGACCAGATCGCTGGCGTTTCCAAAACGGGTGAGATTGATCTCGCTCAGTTCACAGATGGCCTCACCGCTGAACGCGAGCAAGGCATCACGATCGATGTGGCTTACCGCTATTTCTCCACCGCCAGCCGCAAATTCATCATTGGCGATACGCCCGGCCATGAGCAATACACACGCAACATGGTGACTGCTGCTTCCAGCGCAGATGCCGCCGTAGTGTTGGTTGATGCCACCAAGTTAGTGTGGCAGCAGCAACCCGTGCAGCTCTTGCCGCAAACCAAGAGACATAGCTTGCTAGCGCATTTACTGCGCGTGCCGAGCATTGTTTTTGCGATCAACAAGCTCGATGCGGTGGAAAACGCGGAGCTTGCTTACAACAACATCAGCGCGGCATTGAATGCGATGGCCAATCAGGCTGGCATTGAAACTGTGGCTATCGTTCCTGTGTCTGCCTTGAAGGGCGACAACGTGGTGGAGCTTTCAAGCCGCTGGCCGTTTTATCAGGGTACGAGTTTGCTACAAATTTTGGAGCAACTGCCAGCCCAATCGTCGCTGGAAGAAGAGCGCCAAGTGCCTACCGCGCTGCCCATTCAGTGGCTTGATAAAGATGCTGGCAGCAGCAACACATCACAAGGCCGCCGCACGTTTTGGGGGCGCTTGGCTTCGGGAAGTTTGAAGATCGGCCAGGAACTACAAGTCTTTCCCAGCGGACAAAAAGCTCTCGTCGCAAAATTGCTCGACCATGCGCGGGAACCTTTGCAGCAAGATCAAGGTTTGAACACCAGCTACGGCATCGTGCTCGACCGCGAAGTTGATGTTTCTCGCGGCGATTGGTTGCTCGCGCCTGATGCCTTGCCCGCGCAGCGTAGCTTGAAAGCCACCGTCGCTTGGATGGATGACGAGCCTCTGCAAGCCGGCCGCACCTATCTTGCGCTGCACGGCCATCGCTGGGTGAAGGCGAAGGTCACGCGGGTGAGCCAGCGTTTTGATATTCATTCGCTCACCCCGCAAGAAGCCACGCAATTGCAAGCCAATGAAATCGGCATCGTGGAACTATCTTTGCAGGAACCCATTACCGCGTTGCCCTACGCCCAAAGCAAGGCTTTGGGTGCCCTGATTTTGGTCGATACCGCGAGCCACAAAACCTCGGGCGCTGCGCTCGTGCGCTAAAGGCTGCGCCCTAGAGACCTTGCCCTCAACTCACCCTGATTTCCCAAGTAAAATCAAGGGTTTACGCTTATCACTGCCGAATTGCTATGACTCACATCGTTACTGAAGCTTGCATCAAATGCAAATACACCGATTGCGTTGATGTCTGCCCCGTGGACTGCTTCCGCGAAGGCCCCAACATGCTCGTCATCGACCCGGACGAATGCATCGATTGCGCCGTCTGCATCCCCGAATGCCCCGTGAATGCGATCTACGCCGAAGAAGACACACCAGCCGATCAAATCCATTTCATCAAGCTCAACGTTGAACTGTCGCAAAAAGCAGGATGGAAAAGTATCACCAAACGCAAGACCGCGCCGAGCGATGCGGATGAGTGGAAAGACAAGACGGGCAAGCTGGCTTTGCTGGAACGCTGAGAACTGAATACCTTCATACCGGACGCAAAAGGCGCAGAAGTTGCGCAAAAGACGCAAAAAATACCTTTATCAGTTTTGAATTCTTTAAGCTTTAGGACCACCCATGCTGGGCTTGTAAACAACTAAAGAATTTTGTTTTTTGCGTCTTTTGCGCAACTTCTGCGCCTTTTGCGTCCGGTATTAAATCGAGTTA
>JANMDE010000199.1:0-6023 GCA_031376105.1 Variovorax sp.
TGCTATTTAATTAATAGCAAATAAGCTTCATCTGAGCCATGCCGCTCCCCCTGTCCTTGATACCTGAGAGATTCACGCTCAGCCACTTAGCTGTGCGTTTGCTCCTTCGGTGCGCCATTGCGATCAATAGCGGCTCTCCAGACGGCCTTAACAAAAAATGCAGTGGTGGTGACCTGAGCGTGTATGGGAGGTTGCGCCTTCGGTGGATGCTGAGCCTTCAATTTATGAAAAATATTGCCGCATCACTCTCCTGCATTGATGAATTATATTGCATGTTTCTTGGATTGACAAGGCGTTTCTCGCCTTATTTGAACGAATTTAATCCGGGTTTACCCGGAAATGCGGCCTATTTGCAGTGTTGAGGGCGGTCAGGCGATGCCCGTCTCACCAATTCACCGATGCCGCAACTCAATCCACCCGCGCGCCGCTGGCCTTCACGGGTTTCTCATACTTCGCACGCTCGGCTTGCATGAAAGCTGCAAATTCGGCGGCGTTAGAGGGAGATGGCTCGGCCATGAGGGCGGCGTAGCGGGTTTTGGTGTCAGCTAGGTTCAGTGCTGCGGTGAAGGCAGCGTTGAGTTTGGCGACGATGTCTGCAGGCGTGCCTGCGGGGGCGACCAAGCCCCACCAGGTGTCTACTGCGAAGCCGCTGAAGAAGTTGGGCATGGCCTCAGCCAAGGCGGGCACATCGGGCATGGCGCTGGAACGCTTGAGCGTGGTCACGGCGAGCGCTTTGAGCTTGCCGCTGCGGATGTTGGGCGCGGCGGTGGCCAGGTTGTCGAAGTTGAAATCCACTTGGCCTGAAAGCAGCGCGAGCTGGGCGGGATTACCGCCGCCATACGGAATGTGAACAGCGAAAACACCGGCGCGTTGCTTGAACATTTCTCCAGCCAAATGCCCGCCCGAGCCATTGCCGCCCGAGGCGTAGTTGAGCTTAGCGGGATTGGCTTTGGCGTATGCCACGAAGTCTTGCAGCGTATTGATCTTCAGGCGCGCGGCGGTGTCGGCATTCATCACAAGCACATTGGGCACGCGCAGCATTTGCGTGATCGGCGCGAAGTCTTTGGCAGCGTCATAGGGCATCTTGCTGTAGAGCCACGGGTTGATGGCGTGCGTGGCGAGGGCTGCGATGCCAATCGTGAAACCATCCGGCGCGGCTTTGGCCACAAGGTCAGCACCGATGTTGCCGCCCGCGCCGGGTTTGTTGTCGATGATCACCGTGCCTAAGCTGGTTTTGACTTGCTCTGCAATGAGCCGCGCCGTGACATCAATCGGCCCGCCTGCTGCATACGGAACGACGAGACGAATCGGTTTTTGTTGGCCAAAAGATTGAGTGGCCGACATAGATACTGCGCTGAGCGCTACTGATTTAGTAGCTAGGGAGATGAGTTGTCTGCGTTGCATGATGGTCTCTTGATTTAAGAAGAAATTGCCGGACGCAGAAGACGCAAAGGTTACGCAGAAGAAATACCAAAAAAGAAAAATACCAAGAGAGGTTTTGATTCATTCATTTTTACTCCCATTTTTCTTCTGTATTTCTTCTGTATTTCTTTTGCGTCTTTTGCGTAACCTTTGCGTCTTTTGCGTCCGGTATTGGTATTGGTGTTGGTATTTGAGTGAAGTTAATCCAACTTCGCCCCAGAGCGCTTGATGATGGGCTCCCACTTTTTGGCCTCAGCAGCGATCAATTCGCCAAAGGCTTCAGGGGTCCCGCCAATCGCGTCGAGGCCCGCCGTCTTCAGGCGCTCTTGGACGCTGGCCTCTCTCATCGCGGTGTTGATGGCGCTATTGATGCGGTCAATGGCGGCGCGGGGTGTGCCAGAGGCCACGAGCACGCCGTTCCATGCCAAGGCTTCGAAGCCTGCCAATTCTTTGATGCCCGAGCTTTCTACCGTGGGCAGCTCTGGGGTGAGCGCATAGCGCGTTTTGCCCGTGACGGCAATCGCTTTCATGCGGCCCGAGCGCACCTGAGGAATGATCACGGTGGGCACGGTGGCCAAGATTTGTGTGTCGCCACTGGCCGTAGACAGCACGGCAGGCGGGCCGCCGTTGTAGGGGATGTGCACGGCAAACGAGCCCGTGAGTGCTTTCAAGTATTCCATCGTGAGGTGCGATGAAGAGCCGTTACCCACAGACGCGTAGTTGTATTTACCGGGGTTGGCTTTGAGCAGCGCGATGAGCTCTTTCACATTGCTCACCGGCAGATTCGCGTTCACAGCGATCACGTTGGGCTGCGACGTGGTGAGCACCACGGGGCTCAAGTCTCTAAGTGGGTTGTAGGGCAGCTTGCTATAAAGAAACGGTGCGAATGCCACGGGCCCATTGAAGCCGAGAAGCCAAGTGTGGCCATCGGGCGCACTTTTAGCCACTTCATTCGCACCGACGGTGCCGCCAGCTTGCGGGCGGTTTTCAATCACGATCGGTTGACCGAGCAGCGCACTTACGCGGTCTTGCACGCTGCGGGCGATCACATCCAGCGAACTGCCAGCAGGCGCAACCACGATCCAGCGGATGGTTTTGGAGGGGGAATTTTGAGAAAAAGCGCTTCCAGCCCCTATAGAAGCTGCGCTAAGCGCTATAGATTTAAGAGTAGTTCGGCGGGAAAAAAGCATGGCGTTCTCGTGTGTACAGGTGATATACGAAACTTTACCTTGCTTTAATAAACCTTCGTCAGCGGGTTGATACCGAGAAGCGTTGTTGTTTCAGGAGACGCTGCTGCAGTTAGCGCGTCTCCGCCCTGCAATTATTCCTAAACTGATGGAGATCATGATGAAGATTCAAACCGCAATTGCCGCCTTAAGCATCGTCCTCGCAGGCTCTGTGTTTGCTCAAACCACCACGCAAGCCACAATGCCGCGCGTGGACAAGCGTGAAGCCAATCAGCAAAAGCGCATCGACCAAGGCGTGGCTTCTGGTCAACTAACGCAAAAAGAAGCAACCCGCATGGAAAACGGCCAAGCGCGCGTGAACCAAGCAGAGGCCAATGCCAAAGCGGATGGCACGGTGACCAGGAAAGAGCGCAAGCATTTGTCAAACATGCAAGACAAGCAAAGCGGCAAAATCAAGCGCAACAAACATGACAAGCAAGTGGTCAAGCCAGCGGCGTGATACTTGGCAGCCAAGCTTTAAATGAAGCGGCAAAGGCTCAGGCCTTTGCCTTGTCAGCTTCCGTTGTGAATGAGTCGGCATAAAACTCGTCCTCGGGTAACCCACATTGCCCCAAGAAATCGCGTTTGGCAGAATCCACCACAATCGGCGCACCGCAGGCATAGGCTTGATAGCCGCGCATATCCGGCATATCCGCCACGACAGCTTGATGCACGAAGCCCGTGCGCCCGCTCCAGCCGTCTTCTGGCAACGCATCTGACACCACCGGCACATAGCGCAAATTGGGCATCTCAGCGCAGCGCGCTTTCACCCAAGCATCCATGTACAAATCTGCCGGGCGACGGCCGCCCCAATACAGCACCGCAGGGCGCGTGATATTTTTGAATTGCATGTGCTCGATCAAGGCTTTGATCGGCGCAAAGCCTGTGCCTGAGGCCAAGAACACAATGGGCTTGTCACTCTCGCGCAAATAAAAGCTGCCATACGGCCCTTCGATACGCAAAATTTCTTTCTCTTTCATCGCGCCAAACACATGGTCGGTGAACTTGCCACCGGGCATGTGGCGAATGTGCAGCTCGATCATGGGAGCGCCTGCGGGCGTGCCAACCGGCGCGTCTTCAGCGGCGGGTGCTTGCAAGGTGTGCGGCGCATTGCCCATGCTGTAAGCGCGGCGCGCGCCATCGCGGAGCATAAATTCCACATACTGCCCTGCGTGATACTGCACCACATCGTTTGCGGGCAATTGTAATTTCACAAGCATCACATCATGCGAGAGCTTCTCCAAATGCATCACGCGGCTGGGCATTTTCTTGATCGGGAGTGCGCCAGCTTCCGTGACTTGTTTGGATTCCAGCACCACATCGGAAAGCGGCTTGGCGCAGCAGGTGAGCACGAAGCCGTTTTCCTCTTCCTCGGCACTCAGCGCTTTGGATTGATGCGGCCCATGCTCAACGGTGCCGAAAAGTTTTTTGCATTTACAACTGCCGCATGCGCCGTCTTTGCAGCCGTAGGGCAAGCCGATGCCCTGGCTGATGCCCGAGGCGAGGATGAATTGATCCGGCGCGACGCTGAAGCTGCGACCACTGGGTTCGATGGTGATGTTGAAAGACATAAGACAATAGAGGCTGTTAAATAAATCTGCCCTCATTTTGCCTTCAAATCAATCTCCCCTCGGCGCACTGCCGCGCCGCTTTCGTCAACAACGCCTATTGATCATCGGCTGTGGCGATGTAGGTATGCGTGTGGCAGCCCAGCTGCCCAACCGCGTGCGCATACTCGCGCTGACCTCATCGAGCGAGCGCGTGGTAGAGCTGCAAGCCGCTGGCGTTCAAGCGTTTGTAGGCAATCTGGATGCACCCGCCACGCTGCGCCGCTTGGCGGGCATCGCAGACCGCGTGTTGCACCTCGCCCCGCCACCCACAGACAACACTACCCATTGGTGGCTTGACCCGCGCACAGCGCATTTGCTACAAGCCCTGCGCCGCCGCAGCCTACCCACGCAATTCGTCTATGGCTCCACCACCGGCGTGTATGGCGATTGCGCGGGAGAATGGGTGAGCGAATCTCGACCCACATCGGCCCACACGCCGCGCGCGCATCGCCGCATCGATGCGGAATCGCAAATCAAGCTCTTTGGACGCGCAGGCGTGAGCGCCAGCGTCCTTCGCATTCCCGGCATCTACGCGCCAGATCGCGATGGCGGCACACCGCGCACTCGTTTGCTGAAGGGCACGCCGGTGCTTCTGCCGCAAGACGATGTGTACACCAACCACATTCACGCGAACGATCTGGCCCGCGCCTGTATCAACGCGCTCTGGCGCAGCAAGCCGCAGCGAGTCTATAACGTGAGTGACGACACGCAATGGAAGATGGGCGATTACTTCGATGCCGCCGCTGATCTGTATGGCCTGCCTCGCCCACCGCGCATCAGCCGCGAAACCGCGCAAGGCCAGTTGCCTTTGATGCTACTGAGCTTTATGAGCGAATCGCGGCGCTTGCTGAACGAACGGATGAAGCGGGAGCTGCGGGTGGTGTTGCGGTATCCACAGGTGTTGGATGGATTGCGAACGTAAAGCATTTTTGGCTTATAGCCGCCGTATTTATTGCGCGGGGTGCTATTGATTTTGTAGTGATGTTGGCGTTCGGAAGGTTTCTTTTTGGATTGAGCGGCTACGAGTGTGAAGCATCTTCCCCGCTCTCATGGTGGGGTACCACAAATCGATCGTGGAAGATGCCTCACACTCGCGGCCTGTTAGCTGATCTTGCAATCTTCGCGCGTAACGGTCACTACACCCAACTGCCTTAGCACACCGAGATTAGAACTATCCTCGCTATTCACGGCCTGTGATCGGCGCAGTTGGCGTGGCCGATTTTGGCCGCGCAGTGCACGTCATTTTCGCGGCAAGTGCCGCGTTACTCGCTGCTCGGGCGCATGAGGCTACGACGACTGCGCCGATCACAGGCCAGGCGCGCCAATGCACCGACACCTAAACAGCCAACCACTCAAGAACAGGCAAAGCCCCCGGCAAGATAGGCGACACATCACAAGGCAAAGTCTGCCAACGCATCTCCTGCCCCTCCCGCATCTCAAACGCGCCGCTCCACTCATGCACCTTGCAAAAATGCAGCCGCACCAGCGCATGCGGATAGTCCACCACCTGCTCTTTCCACGGATGCACCGCGCCAATCGTGATGCCAATCTCTTCGACCAACTCGCGCCGAAGTGCCTCGGCTAGCGTCTCTCCGTGCTCAATCTTGCCGCCCGGAAACTCCCAATACCCCGCATACACCTTGCCCGCAGGCCGCGTCGTCATCAAAAAACTGCCATCCGCTTGCATCAAAATCCCCACGGCGACATCGACGATTTTTCGTTGGCCATCGTCTGCCACGCCTTGGCGCGGAATGTGTGAATCGGC
>JANMDE010000214.1:0-8481 GCA_031376105.1 Variovorax sp.
GTTGAGGGTCATGCGCGGGTGTATGCAATTGCCGACGAAGATTTAGACCGCAGCACCGATGAGAAAACCTCGGCCGTGCATTTCATGCGTTTTGAATTGAACGCTGCCATGAAAGCGTCTTTGAAAGCGGGCGCAGCAGCCAAGCTAGGTTGTGACCACACAAATTACCCGGCGCATATGAGCATCCCGGAAGAGGCGCTTGCTTCACTAGTCAGCGATCTACGATAACGTGATCTTCGCTTGGCGGTGCTAACCGCATTTCTTCGATAATGCCAGCATGACAAACGCCTCACTCGATCGCTATGCCGTGATCGGCAACCCCATCGTCCAATCCAAATCGCCCATCATCCACGGCATGTTTGCTGCTGCCACACATCAGCAGTTGGATTACAGCAAAGTAGAGGGGCGCATCGGTGGCTTAGCAGCGCAGCTGGATGAACTTCGCGCAGGCGGGATGCGAGGCATGAATGTGACCGCGCCTTTCAAGCTAGAAGCTTTTGCTTATGCCACGCATTTGTCGGAATCTGCGCAGTTGGCTGGTGCTGTGAATGCGCTCAAATTTGTGGGCAATGAGGTGCACGCAGAGAATTTTGATGGCGTTGGATTAGTGAACGATATTGAGCGCAACCATGGCACATCGCTCAAAGGTAAACGTGTGTTGCTTCTGGGGGCGGGCGGTGCGGTGCGCGGCGCGCTGTTGCCATTTGCGCGGGCTGAGCCTGCCTTGCTGGTGGTGGCCAATCGCACTGTTGGAAAAGCGCAAGAGCTTGTGGCCTTGCTGCGCTCGCAATTCACAGTGAACGTGCAGGCTTGGAGTTTTGAAGATGTGAAGGGTCAATTTGATGTGGTCGTGAATGGCACATCGGCCAGCTTGTTTGGCCAAGCACCAGCCGTGCCGCTCAGTGCTTTTGCCTCTGGCTGTTTGGCTTACGAAATGGTCTATGGCAAGGGCGCAACGCCCTTTCTGCAACTAGCCAGGCAAGCTGGCGCGCATCGGATGGTGGACGGTGTGGGTATGCTGGTGGAACAAGCGGCGCTGGCTTTTGAATGGTGGCGCGGTGTGCTGCCAGACACGCGCGAAGCGATTGCGCAGTTGATGGTTCCTATCGACTTTGTCGATTGAGTTTGCTTGCTTCTTTACCCAGCTATTGAATAAACGTATACCTGCTGGTTCGGTATCTGGTGGACGCGAGGTGAGAACCGCCTATCAATTCAACCGTTAGGCCATGTACCATTTGGTACGTTATAGCTTCATGTCGGTAAAACTTACCTCAACTATCCAGTAGGAACGCCATGCTGTGCGGCAAAGCACCTAAATCGCTCGGCGATCCGGATCGACTTTTTTGAACGGTCACTCGGCCGCATCCCATGAAGCCTAAGCACCTGAAAGGACGGACATGAGCGACTTACTCACCAAGATATCTGAGCGTGAGCCTTTGCAACATGCGTTTTCTGATGCATCTAACCCGATTGGTTTGGATGGCGTTGAGTTTATTGAATATGCGACTTCCAAGCCACAGGCCTTGGGGCAAGTGTTGGAGATGATGGGTTTTAAGCCGGTGGCTCGGCATCGCTCGCGGGAAGTGTTGCTCTATCGACAAGGCGATTTGAATATTGTGGTGAATGCGCATCCCGATGAAGTGCGCGGTGCGGCGCATGGGCGGGATGCGCCTGTGATTGCGGCGATAGCGCTGCGGGTACGCGATGCGCGGGCGGCTTATGCCTATGTGCGTGAGCGGGGTGCTTGGGAAGTGCCCACGCATGCGCAGGTGATGGAGCTGAATATTCCAGCGATTCATGGCGCGGGCGGAAGCAGGATTTATTTTGTGGATCGGTATCGGGAATTCTCCATTTACAGCGTGGACTTTGTGCCGATTCCGGGTGTGAATCAATCGCCAGATGCCACAGCGGGCTTAGGCTTCTTTGGCGTAGTGCAATACATTGGCGCAGAGCGTAGCAATGATTGGATTGAATACTACAAAGAGCTGCTTGGCTTTGAGCTGATTCCTGATGAAGAGCGCTTTGGCATCATGCCCAAAGGCACGTTGATGCGCAGCCCAGCGCTTTCGCAAGGTGCGGGCTTCATGCTGCAAATGGTGGAGCCCGATGTCAACGTGCTCGATGGTGAAGAGCGCTTGCAGCGGATTGGTTTGGGTGTGCCCGATGTGTTGGCTGCCGTGAATGCGCTGCGCATGCTGGGCATAGAGTTTGTGGAAACGGCTGCTGCGCACACCGAGCAGCGCGGTGCGATCACGAAGACGTATTTAGGCGGCGTGGTGTTTGAGCTGGTGCATAGCCCAGCGCAAGGTTGATCCATCATGAAACTCATCCGCGAATTCGGCATGGACACGATCAGCCTAGCCGGGCCGATTGAGGCCAAACTCGCTGCCATGAAGGCGGCGGGCTTTGATCAAGTGATGCTCAAAGCCAATGATTTGGTGGGGCATCCGGGCGGCTTGCAAGCGGCTGTGAATGCTTGTAATGCGAGCGGCATGCGTGCCACAGGCTTTCAGGTCTTGCGTGATTTTGAAGGCTTGTCTGGCCACTTGCACGATTACAAAATTGACATCGCCAAAAGCATGCTCCAGATGGCGCACAGCTTAGGCGCGAAGGTGCTGCTGGCCTGCTCATCCGTCTCAGCGCATGCCACGCAGGATTTGGACAAAATAGCCAAAGATCTGCGCAAGCTGGCCATGCTCGCTGTGCCCTACGGCATCAAGATCGCTTACGAGGCCCTGAGCTGGGGGCGCACAGTGAACGAGCTGCCGCAGAGCTGGGATGTGGTTTGCCGTGCCGATGCGCCTAATTTGGGCATTTGCGTGGATTCATACCATGTGCTCGCCGCGAAGACCTCGCCCGAGGAAATTGATTACCTTGATCCCTCCAAAATCTTCCTCGTGCAGCTCGCAGATTTTATGTGGGAAGAGACGAAAAGCTTTGAAGAGCGCATGCAGACCGCGCGCACCTTTCGCGTGTTCCCAGGCGAGGGCGTGCACAGCGAGGCTTTGGTGGATATCGTGCTGCGGCTTGACAAACTGGGCTATCGCGGCGACTACAGCTTTGAAGTGTTTAACGACGATTATGTGAATCTGCCGCTGGAGCTCGTTTGTGAACGCGCAAAAAAGAGCGCGATCTGGCTGGCCGATGATGTGTTGCGGCGCTCCACGCCGCTACCGGGTGCAATGAAACTGAAAACTTGAATCAGATCAGAGCTTGATGCGCCCTGTCAAAATATCCTTGTACATCACCCAATCGCCCATGAAGCTGAAGAGCGGGCGCTTGAAGCTAGCAGGTTTGTTGTGTTCAAAGCCGAAATGACCAATCCACGCGAAGGCATAGCCACAGAGCAGGCCAGCTAGAAGCCATAGAAAGTTGCCCGACACAAACAGCATCAACAAGCAACCTACGCCAAGCGATGAGCCCACAAAATGCAGGCGGCGGCAGGTGCGATTTTTGTGCTCAGTGAGATAAAACGGATAAAACTCTGCAAAGCTCCTCACCGCCTTCAAATCAGGCGAGCGCGCCACGGTAGTGTCAATCGTCGAATGAAAACTCATCTCCATGGCTTACTCCACTTCTCCGCCGAAGCGTTTAATCAAGTTGTTGATATATTGATCGAGCAGCTTCTCAAACTCAGCCGAGACGACGGGCTGCACGATGGCCTGCATGATATCTGGCAGTGGCACAAACACCGTGGCTTTGACCACGAGTTTGAGCGCCGTGGATTTTTTGTGATCCGTGACTGTCCAGCTGCCGGCCACTTGCGCGTTACCCGTGTTTTTTACGGGAGTCCAGCTCACCGTGCCTTTTTTGGCATCGACTTTGTATTTGCTGGCATACACGGTTTGAATGTTCACCTGCGGGGTGCCGACTTTTTGCATATCCCATTGGTATACACCTTTGCCCAAATCCGTCACCGCATCCACTTTCGGAAAAAAGCGCGACGATTCTGGTACGTCAGACAGCAGTGCAAACACCTCGGCTGCTTTGGCCTTCACGGCAAACTCATATTCCAGATCAACTTCGGCGCTGATAGCCATGCCCATCTCCTCATTGTGTGGTGTTGGCAGCTTAACGTGTTATCGAAGCTGCCACAAGCGAAGGATCACGCATTGAAGGGCCATGCCCTGTGGCTTTACTCGGTTTCCAAGCGACCTATGGCGTGTCATTTGGCTTTGCGCATACCATAGCGTTTTAAATGGAGACTCGCATGACCTCATCCCGCCTCACCGCTGCTGATTTTGACCAAGAGCTGCTGATTTTGTTTGATGCCTATGTGCATGGTGATTTAGATCGACGTGGCTTTCTCGATCGGGCGCAAAAATTTGCGGTGGGTGGGCTCACTGCCGTTGGCATCTTGGCTTCCCTGCAACCGAATTTCGCCTTCGCGCAGGTGAGCGCCAAAGATGACAAACGCATCCAAACCGAGATGATCACGATTGCCTCGCCCAATGGCTATGGCAGCATCAAGGCTTATGTAGCCAAACCTGCCGGCAACACAGCGAAATTGCCAAGCGTGTTGGTGGTGCATGAAAATCGAGGCCTCAATCCCCACATCGAAGACATTGCCCGTCGTCTCGCCCTCGATGGCTATTTGGCGATGGCGCCCGATGCGCTTACGCCGCTAGGCGGCTACCCCGGCGATGAAGACAAAGCCCGCACCGAATTCGCAAAATTAGATCAAACCAAAACTCGCCAAGACTTCCTTGCCAGCTATGCCGCCCTCAAAGCGCGCGCAGACAGCTCAGGAAAAATTGGCTCGGTGGGTTTTTGCTATGGCGGCGGCATGGTGCATTACCTCTCCACCCAGCTACCCGATCTGGCCGCAGGCGTGCCCTTCTACGGCAATCATCCTGCTGCTGAAGAAGCCGCGAAAGTCAAAGCGCCACTGCAAATTCACTTTGCCGGTGTTGACGAGCGCATCAACGCCGCTTGGCCAGCCTACGAGACCGCACTGAAAGCCGCGAACGTGCGGCATGCTGCACATATTTACGCCGGCACGCAACACGGCTTCAACAACGACACCACACCCCGCTTCGATGCACCTGCTGCAAAATTAGCGTGGGAGCGCACGATGGGATTTTTCAAGCAACATTTAAGCTAAGGCAGCTTCTCGTTCTTGGACAACCTGCGCGGCAATATCCAACGCCCGCAAGCGCAGCGCGGGATCATGTACGTCGCAGACCAGCATCATTTCGTCGGCTTGGGTTTGCGAGAGCAAGTCTTCAAAACCTGCGCGCACTGTCTCGGGTGAGCCAATCACGCCCGCTGCTAGGAAATCTGCTATCGCTGAGCGCCCTTGATGGTCGATGCGGGTCATGAAGTCTGCATCGGGCAACGGCAGCTTGCCGCGTCGACCGGTCAAGATGCCGTAGACGCGCTGGTAGACGCTGCTGGCGAGAAATTGCGCTTCTTCATCCGTGGGCGCAGCAATGTAGGGCACGCCGATGATCACGTAGGGTTTGGCGAGCTGGGCGCTGGGCTGAAAGGTGCGGCGATACAGATCAATTGCTTGCAGCAGCAGGGCGGGTGCGAAATGCGAGGCAAAGGCATAGGGTAGACCGCGCTGGGCGGCGAGCTGGGCAGAAAACAGGCTAGAGCCCAGCAGCCAGATCGGCACTTGCGTACCTGCGCCGGGGTGCGCTGTGATGCGCTGGCCCTCTTGCGCAGGTGCGAGATAGCTCATCAGCTCGGCCACTTCGCGTGGGAAATCGTCGGCGCTCTCGGTGTTGTGTCTGCGCAGGGCACGCATGGTGTATTGATCGGTGCCAGGGGCGCGGCCTAGCCCTAAGTCAATCCGGCCGGGGTAAAGCTCCGCCAAGGTGCCAAAGGCTTCTGCCACCACGAGCGGCGCATGGTTGGGCAGCATGATGCCGCCCGAGCCCACGCGAATCGTCTTCGTGCCGCCTGCGATGTGGCCAGCGAGCACGGCGGTGCTGGAGCTGGCGACGCCCGCCATGTTGTGATGCTCAGCCAACCAATAGCGCTTGAAGCCCAAGCGCTCCACATGCTGCGCGGTTTGCAAGGCAATCTGCAAAGCCTGCGCTGTGGTGCCGCCTTCGCGCACAGCGACGAGATCGAGCATGGAGAGTGGGGTGTTGGAGAGTTGTTTCATGATACGGTGGCTGTGTTCGCAATATACCCGGATCAGCCATCAAAGGCTGGCTTGCTCGCACATTCACATAGCCCAAATGCGCGGCGGGGCATCGGCCAATCCCCAGGCTTGCTTTCTCCAGGCCCCGCGGACTTGTTTGCACAGGTTCATGGCCAGCTCTGCGCTGTGGCTCAAAGCGCGCAACACGATCACCTGTGCCTGTGGGCAGGTCACGCCACTGGTTTTAGCCAGCACGTGGTTGGCGCAAATCTGTCTGGCTTCTGAGAGAAACTGCTCTTTTCCCGATGTGGATATTGCACTTCCTGCTATGAAAAAGAGAGTGGCTAGGCAGCTGTGACCGGCCAAGCCAAGCGGTGAATTGAGCAAGCGTGTGTCTTTGGCTTTGATTTGGCCTCGTTCAAGCCAAGGGCTGTGGGAATTGACGGGGCTCAGTAGCTCGGTATGCATCGTGAAGCTGCCGCGCTCAAAAGGCAAATCGGAGGCGGGCAGACCCAGCACAGAAATATCCCAGCCAATCATCTGAGCAGTGGGAGCCAATTGCAAAAGCAGTTGGTTTTGTGCGATGCAGCCGCTATAGGCAATGTTTTCTAAGGGCAGCCATTCAAGGCGAGCATGATCTTCCAGCGTGATGCGCGCGCGCTGCACGGCGCTTTCGCCGAGGGTTTTGTAAAAGCGCGTGGCTCCTGGGGTGGTGATCAGCGCATGGCTGCCGGTTACGGCGTGAATGCGAATGTCGAGCTCATCGCCCCCCGCCAAGCCGCCCGGTGGATGCACCATCACATTGTGGCAGATGGAGTCGCCTTCAGGGTAGAGGCTCTGCAAGACGCGCAAGGGGCCGTTGTGCTCGAAATCGAGCAGCGTTTTACCCTGCGCCGCACGGTAGCGTAAGTTTAAAGTGGCATTCCAACTCATGCTTTACAGGCTTTTAGCCAGTTCGCCCTTTTAAATCCTGTAAAGTTTGCTATTAAATATATAGCGCTCCAAAGCCGGGCAGAATCACTCACCCAAATACGCCGCCCGCACCCTTGGATCATTCAGCATCTGTTTGGCATCGCCACTGATCGTGATCAGGCCAGATTCCATCACATAGCCGCGGTCTGCAGCCTGTAGTGCAAGCTTGGCGTTTTGCTCCACCAGCAGCACCGTCACGCCTTGGCTAGAGACTTCTTTCACCACTTCAAAAATCTTCGCCACCATGATCGGCGATAAGCCCATCGAAGGCTCATCGAGCAGCAGCAATTTGGGTTGGCTCATCAAGGCGCGCGCCATGGCCAGCATTTGCTGCTCGCCGCCGCTCATGGTGCCAGCGAGTTGGTCTTTGCGCTCTTTCAGGCGCGGGAAAGTGGCAAAAGCGCGCTCAATGCCAGCGGCGATCTCGGCTTTGTCGGTGCGGGTGTAAGCGCCCATTTGCAAATTCTCGGTGATCGTCATACGCGCAAAAACGCCACGGCCTTCCGGTACCATGGCCAGGCCCGTTTTGACGAGATCCCAAGCGCCCACGCCTGCGATACTTTTGCCCATGTATTCCACAGTGCCAGCATTGGGTTTTAGGCCACCCGTGATGGCTTTCATGGTGGTGGTTTTGCCCGCGCCGTTGGAGCCGATCAGGGTGACCAGTTCGCCTTCGCGCACTTCCAAATCGACACCTTTGACGGCCTGAATGCCGCCATAAGCCACTTTGAGGCCAGAGATTTTGAGCAGGATGGGGTTGTTGTTGATGGTGGTCATGAGGGTCTCCCGCTTCAGTGGTCCGTGCCCAAATAGGCTTCAATCACTTTTTCATTCTTCTGCACATCTGCCGGCACGCCTTCGGCAATTTGTTTGCCGTAATCAAGCACGGTAACGCGGTCACACAAGCCCATCACCAGCTTGACATCGTGCTCAATCAGCAAAATGGTGCGATTGTCTTTGCGGATTTTGTCGATTAACTCGCGTAGCGTGATTTTTTCGGTGGCATTCATGCCAGCAGCAGGCTCGTCAAGCGCGATCAACTGAGGATCGGTGGCCAAAGCACGCGCGATTTCCAAGCGGCGCTGATCGCCATAAGACAGCGTGCGTGCTTTGTAATCTGCAAACTTGCCAATACCCACATAGTCCAGCAGCTCTTGCGCGCGTTTGGCAATGGCCAGCTCTTCGGCTTTGAAGCTGGCCGTGCGCAGCATGGCACCGATCACGCCTGAGTGTGTGCGCACATGCCGCCCCACCATCACGTTTTCTAGCGCCGTCATCTCCGCAAAGAGGCGAATATTCTGGAAGGTGCGGGCAATGCCCGCTTTGGCCACTTCGTGTACGGCGCTGGGCGTGTAGGGCTTGCCTGCGAGCTCGAAGCTGCCGCTGTCAGGCGTATACAGGCCGGTGATGACGTT
>JANMDE010000262.1:0-4425 GCA_031376105.1 Variovorax sp.
CCTCACGCTCGGAGCCGCCTTCTTCATCGACTACGGTTTCCCAGAAGCCGAGTATTACCATCCGCAGCGCTTTATGGGCACGCTGATGTGCCACTACCTGCACCAAGCTGACCCTGATCCGCTGGAAAGAATTGGCCTCAAAGACATCACAACCCATGTGAATTTCACCAGTGCTGCCCTCGCCGCGCAAGACGCTGGCTTAGACGTGATGGGCTACACCACCCAAGGCCGCTTCTTGCTCAACTGCGGTTTGCTATCAAAAGCAGAGCGGCTTCCGCTGATTTCACGTGGGGTTGTGGCGAAACTGATCAATGAACATGAAATGGGAGAGCTGTTCAAGGTTTTAGCACTTGGGAAAAATTTAGACCAGGGTTTAGACTTGGAATTGATCGGCTTCACGCAAGGCGATCGCAGCCACACACTTTGATTGTTTCATCATGACCTCTACGCTGAGCCAGCCCACCCAAGAGCCCACTGAGCGCACAGTGAAAATCGAGCGCGTTCAGCGGCCGTGGGGCTGGTATGAATCTTTGGATGAAGCTGCTTTTGGCCCAACCGGTATGAAGGTCAAACGCATCGGCGTGCATCCCGGCAAACAGCTCAGTCTGCAAAAGCATGCCCAGCGCGCCGAGCATTGGGTTGTGGTGCGCGGCACAGCAGTGGTTACGTTAGGCCAACCGGACGGCAGCCTGCGCGAAATCACACTACAGGTCGGCCAGCATGGCGACATCGCCATCGGCCAAATCCATCGCCTCACCAACCGCACGAATGCGCCCGTCGAGATTGTAGAAGTGCAGCTAGGCAGCTATCTGGGTGAAGACGACATCACCCGCCTGCAAGATGATTTTGGGCGTGTGTAGAACCACTATGTTAAATAAAATAGCTATTCGCCCTTATAAATTAAGCATAGTTTGCTATATATTTTGTAGCGCTTTGAAGCACCGCCAGTAACCCCATGCGCTGGCTGCTCATCACCTTCCTCGCCCTCTTCCTCATCAGCTGGCTCGCCCCTTTGCTGCGCCGCTTCGGCTTCGGCCGGCTCCCCGGTGACTTCAACTTCCGCCTGCGCGGCCGCGATGTCAACATCCCGCTAGGCTCCACCATCGTGCTGAGTCTGCTGGTCGGCCTGCTCAGCAAAATCCTCTGAGGCAGCCCCTTAGAATCAAGACATGAGCACTCAAGATCAGCAAACCAACCCCGGAGAAATCACCAAAATCACGGTCACCCAGCTCTTACCCATGGTGTATCAAGACTCGCTCCAACCGGGTGTGAAGCAACTCGGGATAGCTCTTGAATCCGTGCTGAGTCTCGTGCCGACATTGATGCTGCCGTTCAAATATGTGAGCGAAGCAGCTAAATTGAGACTGTCTATGCGACTGGATAAGCTGCGCAAAAGTCTCGAAAACAAGGCCATTCAAGATGTTCGCGCCATTGCTCCCGAAATTGGAGTTCCAGTTGTAGAAAAATTACTGCATGTGCAAGACGACCATCTAGCGAGTCTATATTTACGACTTTTGGAGCAGGCTAGCGATAAGCATGGACAAGAGTCAGCGCATCCTAGTTTTCCAGCGCTGATTAGCAATCTGTCGCCGGACGAAGCCGCCTTACTCCAACTTTTTGTCCACCCAAATCAGCCCTCCGTTTATCCGACAGTTCACGTTGTCTTGCAAAGTTCATCTGGACAAGCTGTTTTGCTGCGTGGCCCTTTGTCTGCATGGGAGCTGGAAGTTAACCTAGCCTATCCAAACAATTTACCAGCTTATATTCAAAACCTAGTGCGATGCGGTATCTTTGAAGCAGAACGAGGTATCTGTAGTGATTATCAGCTTACCCCACGATTTAATGCTCGCCTCGAATTACTCAAGCAACACTATCAGCCTGCGTTTGGACAGCCAATGCAAAGCGGTAGCCACACAGATTTTGAGTCTGGCTGCCTTGCATTGACTGAGTACGGTCAAATGTTCATTCGCGCCTGTGTCGTTCCACAACCCGATTTATTAACTGGAGTCACCCTATGAGTTTGTTAGCTGATCATCAGATCCGCGAAGCCGTTAAAAAGCACGGCATGATCGAACCGTTTGAACCATATCAAGTCAAAGAGAAAGATGGCAAACGTATCATCAGCTACGGCACCAGCAGCTACGGCTACGACATCCGCTGCGCCCCTGAGTTCAAAGTGTTCACCAACATCCACAGCACCGTCGTCGATCCGAAAAATTTCGACGAAAAAAGCTTTGTCGATTTTGAAGGCGACAGTTGCATCATTCCGCCCAACAGCTTTGCACTGGCGCGCACGATGGAATACTTCCGCATCCCGCGCAACATCCTCACCATCTGCCTCGGAAAAAGCACCTATGCTCGCTGCGGCATCATCGTCAATGTCACTCCCTTCGAGCCTGAATGGGAGGGCTACGTCACACTAGAATTTTCCAACACCACCCCCCTGCCCGCAAAAATCTACGCTGGCGAAGGATGCGCTCAAGTTCTCTTCTTCGAAGCCAGCGAAGTCTGCGAAACCAGCTACAAAGACCGGGGTGGGAAATACCAAGGACAGATTGGGGTGACTTTGCCTAAGGCTTGAGTTTGTCGGCTTACTGAAGTTGTCTTAGGTAATGCTCTTGGGTGTAGCCCTGATCTGGTAGCGACATCAACTGAGAGAGTTCTACCCGCGTCTGAATTGCCATAGGATTTTCGTATTCGTATTTAGCAAATAAAGAGCGCCCGTTAGGTTTGGTGATTGCCGAAAAGAAAGCTATTGGCAGCACCGATTGCATATCTTTCGACACAAGCTCAACGCGGTTTTGCTGGCGTTCACTGCTGTCCATGAACACCGTCCTTACTATACAAAAATGATCCCAAGAATATTGAGTCGCGATCTTCTTGAAGTACCAAGTCGTTATGGTGGAAGTCACCGTTCGCTTACGTGTATTAATCTGGCAAAAATTCTTCTGGGTAACGGCAAAGACACCTACCCAAACTGCGAACACCATCAACATCGCTCCAAAACACTCTCCGACCCAATGTTGCTCTACAAATGGTGACCAGCCAACATACCAGCCAACGGCTACGAGCATTGGAACGCTCAAGATAGTTTCGAACCAAGCTACCCGTACGCGATCAATGACGCGCTTGGCACCTTTTTCCTTGAACAGGCTCTTTTTCATCATCACTCAGTGATAGTCACTTTCTCGTTGATGCTTGATCGCCAAAATCGAGACAACGCCTTCTGGTCGAATTTCAAACAAAGCGATATAACCTGAGCTGCCCTGATCAATGATCAGCTCTCTTAGCTGTACGCCGTCTTGGTTGCTGGCTTTGCGGCAACTGTGCGGGATGATTTCCAGCTTTTTGACAGCTTGATCAATCCGCTCCACAGCAGCATCTGCATATTCTGGTGCCGCGTTGAGCAAAAACTCGTGGAGACGCTTCAGATCATCTATCGCATCCGGTTCGTACTCAATCTGATAACGACGCATCAAGCTGCTTTCGACTCGGTGGCCTTTTTGTATGCTAATTCGCTTTTTTTCTTTTCATTCATTTCGCGCAGCATGTCCATCACTTCCTCATGTGGATAGGTCTTACCGCCTGCATCAATCCGCTTTGAGGCAGCAATCGCTCTGGCATAAAACGCCTCGTCTTCTTTGCGCTGCTTTGCCCGCTCCATGATGCTTTCTTCGATGAAACTGGAAAGCGTTTCATTCGGGCGCAAAGCTGATTCCACGAAAGCGCGATTTTCGGCTGTGGTGCGGACGACTGGGAATGTGGCTGCGCTCATGACGGCTCCTTTTGATTGCATTGCAATTGTAATGCAATCAATTATTCTCAGTAATAGCCAACCCCGCCGCTGCCAAATCCCAGCCTGCCCAGCCGCAGCTTTTGAAGAGCACTGGGGTTTTGTTGTTCACCGCCACTTCCCCGCGCACGATCTGCGAGAGGGTGGGGAACTGACTCACATCTAAAGCCGCTTGAATCAAATCGCCTGCCTCATGCGCTGCATCTGATGTGTCGACGACGATTTGGCCTTGGTTTGCGAAGTATTGGCAGAGCGATGGGGCGAGTTCGACCATGCTGGGTTTGAACGCGCCGACAGCGGCGATGAAAACGTCTGGCCTTGGCTGGGCGGACAACACGATGCCGTTCGCAGACGTGCAGGTGACGACGAGTGGGCAATCGCGCAATGCGGCGTTGGGATCTGGCGTGGTGCTGGCTTGTAGGCCGAGCGAGCTGGCGTGTGCAACAAGAGCCTCCGCGCTGGCCGCGCTGCGCGAAGCGATGATGACTTGCTGGATACCTAAACCCTGCGCAAACGCTTCTAAATGCGCCTTGCCTTGCACGCCTGCGCCCACGATGAGCAGCGGGCCTGCGGTGCTGGGTGCGAGGCGTTGCGCGGCGAGCAGGGAGACGGCGGCGGTGCGGCGGGCGGTG
>JANMDE010000284.1:0-4288 GCA_031376105.1 Variovorax sp.
TGGGGGTTTTGAAAAGTGTGTTGCCGCTCTCCCAGAAATCTGGGGATTCGATCAAGCTGCGCATCACGGCTGCGATGTCGCCGCCAGTGCGGGTGAAGGTGTTGGCGAGTTTGTCAATGAGTGCTTTGGACGGTTTATCTGCTACAAAAAACGTAGCTAAGCGTGTTGATATTCTTTGGGCTGTAGCCGGTTGGCGTGCTAAAAATTGAATGGCGGCGATGCCTTGCGCTTGCCCGCTTTCAGTGAAAGTGTGGCCAAGAATCGTTTTCGACCCTTCATCATGGGCACGTGGGCGAAACAAAAAACCAGTGCCATTGGCAATATCGACCGACCAGCCCGTGAGCGCGCGCGCCATCTCTCGCACGTCGGCTTGTGTGTAGCCCGAATTCACGCCCAGCGTGTGCAGCTCCATCAGTTCGCGGGCATAGTTTTCGTTCAAGCCGCGCTGAGTGCTCTGTGCTTGGTCAAGATAGAGCAACATGGCCGGATGCTGCGCCGTCGCTAGCAGCAGGTCTTCAAACTTGCCCAGCGCATGCGGGCGAATGGCTGTGAGCAGGTAATTGCCCACATACGGGCGCACCGGGCCTTTGCCCACAAACACGTTGAAATGGTTGAACCAAAATTCCGTCATGCGAGCGAGCAAAGGGTTTTCTAAATCAGCATTGCTGCAGGCGGCTAAGCGCCAAGCGCCCGCAGCGAATGACATATCGCGGGAATAATTTTCCGGGTCAGCAGCCATGTTCGCGCCGATGCCCGAGCGCATGGCATTGTCTGCCAGCATCGGCGCAGCCGGCTTTTGCAAATTGGCACGGCCTTCTTTGCGCGCTTCGCGTTCTTCATGAAAGCGAGCGCTCACCTGTTGTTGGCTTGCAGCTAGGGCTTGAAGCGCGGGCGGCAGCAAAGGGGCTTGCTTGCTGGCTGCTTTAGCGGCATCCAGCTGAGCTAGGCTCCAGGCCTTGGCGCTGGGCGCTGCGGCTTGCGCCGTGGCGGGTGTGGGGCCATAGCCTAGGCGCGAGGTGCTGCGCCAAACGGCGGCAGGGCTGTTGTCGGGCAGCGCCTGGGCAAAGCTGCTGGCGCTCATGGCCAGCAAGCTGGCCAGCAAGATACTTTTGTTCATGGGCAATCTCCTGTGCTTGTTTAACGCGGTGGCTGAGGAAGCGTTGGCATGGTTTACACAGCTTTACGGCGCTTTGCGAAGCCGATACCAAAGGCCATGAAAAAAGCCCGGCGTACCGGGCTTTTGGGCAGAGGCTAGGCTGCAGATCAGTTGACCTTGACCAAGCGCCAGTCGATACGGTTGTCAGCGCGGTGCGTCACATCGATGTTTTTCTTCATCGCCCAGGGGATGATCTGGTTGTGCAGCGGGATATGCGAGACGGTGTCGTTGGAAAGCTGTAGTGATTCAGTCAACATGCGCGTGCGCACCGGCAGATCTGTCTCGGTCTTGATGCGATCAACCACAACATCCATGCGGGCATTGCTGTAGCGGCCCACGTTGTAATTGCCATCGCCACCTGTGCCCACAGTGCGGAACAGCGATTGCGCGGAATACAGGGTGTCAAAGGTCGGCACGCCCCAGCCGAGCATATAAATGCTGGCCTCGTAGCGCTGAATCATGGGGAAATAGGTGACCAGTGGCAAGGTGCGCAGCTTGGCTTTCACGCCGATCTTTGCCCACATGGCCGTCACAGCTTGGCAAATTTCTTCGTCGTTGATGTAGCGGTTGTTGGGGCAAGCGAAATCAACTTCAAAGCCGTCTTTGTAGCCAGCGTCAGCCAGCATTTTCTTGGAAGCCTCTGCATCAAAAGGCAGTCGCTTGTGAACGGCTTCCGTCCAGCCAGCGACCTGCGGGGCCACCATCGTGCCTGTAGGCTGGGAGAGGCCGCGCATTGTCACTTTGTTGATGCTCTCAATGTCAATGGCTTGGTAAAGCGCACGGCGAACACGCACATCCTTCAACGGGTTCTTACCCTTGATGTTGGAGCCCGTCAGTTCTTCGCGGAATTGATCCATACCTAAGAAAATGGTGCGATTTTCTACGCCGTCAATGACCTTTAAATTGGCCGCACTGCGCAGGCGCGGTAAGTCTTGCGGGCTGGGATCCAGCGAAAAATCCACCTCACCCGATAGCAAGGCTGCAACGCGCGTGGCCTCGGCTTTGATCGGGGTGTAGATGATCTCCGTCACGTTTGTAGGCGCCACTTTAGCGTCAGCCCAACCCCACCAGCTGGGGTTTTTTACCAAAACGAGCTTTTGATCGGGCAACCATTCTTTGACCATGTAAGCGCCCGAGCCCATGGCATTGCGGTGAGAAAAGCTCTCGTCTTTGGTGCGGATGTCTTTGGGTTCAACGGATTTATTTTTCTCGGCCCAGGCTTTGCTCATGATGCGCAGTTCGGTGAGCTGATTGAGCAAAACGGGATTGGAGCCTGTCATGATCAAATCCACGGTGGTGTCATTCACCTTTACCGCGCGATCAATACCTTGCGTGAAAATCGCATAATTTGAGGTGCGCGCCTTGGCACGCATGATGGAATACACCACGTCATCCGCAGTGAGTGAGGAGCCATCAGAGAATTTCACGCCACCGCGCAACGTGAATCGCACCTGTGTCGGCGAGATTTCTTGCCAGCGCACAGCAAGTGCAGGCTCAGGCTTGAAGGTGGTGCTGTTGTAATAAACGAGCGACTCATAAATCGCGGCATGCACGCCATTGCCAAGCGCATTGTTTTGCGAATGGATGTCCAGCGTGGGGATGTCGCTGGCACTCGTCCATTTAAAGGTTTTGGCAGCGGCGGTGCTGGCCATACCGGCCAACGCCAAGCTGGCGGCCAAAATACACAGGTTGGGGATTAGTTTGATCTTCATCGTGGTTCACTCTCTTGCCTAACGGGGCGATTAACAAAGGTGAAATGATGCAGCAAGACTCGCGCCAAGAGTGCGAGGATTTACCCCGATGTCTCAGCTAATTTGCCCGCCACAGCCAAGAGGCGGGCAAAAAGATCAGCAAATTGCGGCATCAAAGCCAGCGCAGCAACAAAACCATCGCTGTCATCAACATGGCTTAGGCGATTGCGCTCATCCGCTGCGGCAGGCAGCAGTTCGAAATCGCCTGCCTCGAAATAGCCAGCCAAAAAACATGCCTTGATCACTCTTTTGGGTGAAGCTTCTTTAAAACCATCGAGATCTTTCAAAATGGCACGCCAAGTTTTCCAGTAAAGCTCAGTGGTGTATTCAAATTTTTGAATACACCCGTTTTGCAGCCCGTCGAGCAAAACATCGTTGCTAAAGTCAGCTGCCGTTTGCACCCAATCGAGCTGGCCAGCAAGCCAAAGCTCTTAACCGCCTCTGACCACGCTGCCAGCATTACATCCATCTGAGCCCCTTGCCGCACTTCACGTTCAAATCGCCCCGCCACCAAAGGGCTGGCAACGATATCAACATGGAAGGGCAAAAAAGAATCGTCAATCGCGTCTTCTAAGGCGCTTAGCCGCTCGCGTGTTAAGGGAGCATCAATCCAAAAATCAAAATCAGAATTCCAGCGATGGGTATATCTTGCGCGCGAGCCATAGAGATACACCGGCGTGTCTGGCGGCAAAGAACTTTTGAACAGCTGTCGCAAATAACCGATACTTCGCTCGGTCAGTTGCTGGAGTGCGCCCGTTTGAGGTATTGCAGATGCATGGGCTGTTGTCATGATAAAAAAAAGTCTACCAGAGTAAAAAATCAAAGCAGAAGTTTGCCGCTCACCTTGCCGTATGTCCGTCGATCACATTCCAAGCCCTGACTCCGAGCCATGACCCCGCGAATGAGACGCCATCAAACCGAGATGATGTTTTTTGTCAGCGCTTGCTTTTGAAGATACTCCGGCACTTCTTGCAACACATGCCAATCCACCCGCATCGGCAAATCACTGTCTTCCAAGTCCATGCGCAAGCAAGCGCGTTGAAGCATGGATATGGGTTCTGTGCTGTCAAGCAAAATATCCAAATCTGAATGCGGCTTGGCTAAGCCTTGCGTTCGCGAGCCAAAGGCGTAAAGCGTTGCAGCAGGCGCATGCTGCTTAAAGACATCAACGAGCAATGCTCGATGCTCTGGCGCCAGATCAATCATCTGTAGCGCCCCTATCTTCAAGTTGCTCGATCAAAAATCTGCATTGAGGCAAAAAGTCCACAATAACGGCATACACCTCCGCGGCAACCTGAACATCAGCTTATCACTTTGCCTTCAAACTCACTGGCCCATACCAAGCGGTGGCTTTGGATTGGGTGTTGTCGGTGTCGGTCAT
>JANMDE010000324.1:0-5917 GCA_031376105.1 Variovorax sp.
CCTTCTACATCGTATTTCACACCGGGGTTGCCTTGTTTGTCCATCAGGCCGACGACGAGGGGTTGTTGGAATTGATGGTCTGTGGCTCGCATGTTGCCGCTTTGGCCAAAGATCTTGACATTGGTTTTCTCAAGGCGCTGCGCCACGGCGATCACGTCAACGCTTTGCTCTGACCTCGTGCCGTGCAGCGCTTGCGCTAAAGCTTCCATCATCAGCTGCATGCGCATGTGAACATAATCATCCTCAGGCTTGGGGAAGCGCTTGCGGAAGGCCTGCATGAAGGCATCGGCCTCAAGCTGGCGAGCGCCTTTGACGATGCCGTCTGATGCGCCCACGTTGGGCAACCAATCCGCTACAGCAATCACTTTGCCGATGCCTGCTTCGCCAATTGCTGCGGGCGCGCCAAGCGCGTTGCCATAGAAGGTGTAGAACTTGCCATCAAAGCCCACCTCCTTGCAAGCTTTGATGAGCAAGGTGAGATCGTTGCCGAAATTACCCGTCATCACTGCGCCTGCACCGCTGGCCTTGATTTTGGCGGCATAGGGCGCGAAATCTTTGATGCGGCCAAGCGGGTGCAACTCATCGCCGACGATGGCGATATCTGCGCGCTGCGCGGTAAGCTGGCGTTTGGCTTCGCGCAGTACGGCTTGGCCAAAGCTGTAATCTTGGCCTATGAGATACACCGATTTCAATGCACGGTCTTCGCGCAGCACTTCCATGAGCGCGGCCATGCGCATATCGGCATGCGCATCAAAGCGGAAATGCCAAGGGCTGCATTTTTCGTTCGTGAGGATCGGGTCGACGGCGGAGTAATTCAAAAACACAACACGCTTATCTGGCACGCGCTCGTTGTGTTTGTTGGTCGCATCAATCAGCGCAGCGGCCACAGAGGAGCTGTTGCCCTGCATGATGATTTGCGCGCCATCGTCGATTGCGGCGCGCAGCATCGCCAAAGCCTCCTCCACTTGGCCTTTGCTGTCGTAGCGCTCCATCTCTAGCAAGCGCTTTGCATTGCTGGCCAGCGTGATGCCGCCACGCGCGTTCACGCGCTCGGTGGCCCACACGAGATTGCGGTGCACTGCTTCGCCTGTGTTGGCAAACGCGCCAGACAGTGCTTCAATCAACGCTATCTTTATAGGAGCAAACTGTTTAGGTTTTATAAGGGCTAAAGTTCCAAAAGGCATTAAAAAATAGCTGGATGTGGCGACACTGATCCCACTTTTCAAGAGTATGCGCTTAGAAATATATTTGGCTTGTGGCATGAGCCTTCTCCCTTGAAACCTGATGCATGAGCTACAGCTATGAGTCATGCGGCAACGCTCTCATCATGGGGATGAGCAGCAAATGAGCCGCGAGTTTACTAGGAGTTTGCTATGTTTTTTTCACCTGTTCGCGCACCGTCACACATTTCGCGTGCGGCCCTGAATGCTTACGGCTATGTGCCCAGCGCTTGGTCACGTTCCGAAGCCTTTGATCGATTTTTTTCTGACGCAAGTGAAGGCGTTCAACAACGTAGCCAAGTCGAAAGCGACGAGACATCCATCACATTGAACCTCGATGTGCCTGGCCTCGCGAAAGATCAACTTACTATTGGCATCGAAGGCCGCATCGTGCGCATCAACTCCAAAGACGATGCACCGCGCAGCTTCAAAGCCGCTTACAAGCTGGGCAGCGATGTGGATGCGAGCAAGAGCGAGGCCAAACTAGAAAACGGTGTGCTCACTTTGAAGTTTGCAAAGATCGCACCTGAGAGCCGCGAAACTCTACTGACGATCAATTGATCTGATCAAATTTGGTCGAGAGGCCATCTCGGCTTCACATCAAAAGCGTAGTTCCGCGTGGGCTGCGCTTTTTTTGTTTGCAGACGCATGGCGGCGGCCATAGCAATCATTGCCCCATTGTCTGTGCACAAATGCAGCTCTGGGTAATGCACGCGAATACCCGCCTTGGCACAGGCCCCATTAAGTTGCTCCCGCAGACTGCGATTCGCACCTACGCCGCCCGCAACTACGAGGCGCTGCAAACCCGATTGCTGCACCGCCTTCAGTGATTTCTTCACCAAAACTTCCGTGATGGCAGCCTGAATGCTTGCTGCCAAGTGGCGCAAAGTGTCCGCAGACAACGACTCAACGCCCTGCCCGCCCACAGATTTTCCCTCAGGCACATCACCCACCAAGCGCTTTAATTGCGTGAGTACGGCCGTTTTCAAACCCGCAAATGAAAAATCTAAATCCCCGCTGTGCAGCAATGGACGTGGGAATTTGAATGCAATCGGATCGCCGCCTTCAGCTAATTTTGCCAATTGCGGCCCGCCAGGATAAGGCAAACCTAACAATTTCGCTGTTTTGTCAAACGCTTCGCCAGCGGCATCGTCAATCGTCTCGCCCATCAGCGCATACTCGCCCACACCATTCACGCGCATAAGCTGCGTGTGGCCCCCGCTCACAAGCAATGCAATAAAGGGAAATTGAGGGGGATCGTTGCTCAAAAACGGTGAGAGTAAATGCCCTTCTAGGTGGTGCACACCCAGCACAGGCTTGCCGAGCGCACTGGCCAAGGCGCAAGCCGCACCAGCGCCCACGAGCAAAGCGCCCGCCAGACCAGGCCCACGCGTGAACGCTACATAATCGATAGCACACAATTGAGTATTTGAAAGGGCGAGAGCCTCTTTAGTGAGTGGAATGATGCGCCGAATATGATCACGGCTCGCCAACTCGGGCACCACACCACCATAAGCGCGGTGCATCTCGATTTGACTGTATAGCGCTGCACCAAGAAGGACGGGCACAGGCAGCGGCGCGCCCGCATCTGGTGCAAAAGCATCCGCTCGCACCAAGGCCACGCCCGTTTCGTCGCAGGAAGATTCAAATCCCAAAATCAACATCTTGGCCTGAATTTTGCACTAGTAAACGCATGAGCCTGCAAAAATCCCCTGATGCGCGCCTCTCCGAAGCTGGTTTGGCTGCTGCGCACAAGCTGCGCATCATCGTTGTTGCGCCTGAAACGCTTACGCCAGACAGCACAGACGAGCACGCCGCTCAAGAAGCTGTGCGCAGCCGCGAGCTGCGCATTGGCCTGCTTGAGAGCGGCTACAACCTGATTGCCGTGCTGCCCGCAGACAGCTTCTTAGCGCAACGCATCACGCAAATGCAGCCCGACATGATCATTGTGGACGCAGAAAGCGATGCCCGCGATGCACTTGAGCATGTGGTGATGGCCACCCGCGATGCACCGCGCCCGATCGTGCTTTTTACCGAAGATAACGACACCACCCATGTAAAAGCTGCGGTGGCAGCAGGAGTCAACGCCTATATCGTTGCAGGCCTCGCGCCCGATCGCATTCGCCCGATCATGGATGTGGCCATGGCGCGCTTTGAGCATGAGCAAAGCCTGCGACAAGAGCTGCAAAGCGCTCGCTCAGAGCTGCAAGACCGCAAAACCATTGACCGCGCCAAAGGCCTGCTGATGCAAAGGCAAAATCTCTCGGAGCAAGAAGCCTATGAGAAGCTGCGTAAGACGGCGATGGATAAAGGCTTGAAGCTAGCTGATGTGGCGCAGCGGATGTTGGATGTGGCGGATTTATTAGGGTGATGACTCGCTTTTTCTTGTTGAGATCAAGCACAGTTGGCACGCTTCTCGCATATTGAAAGTCAAGGTCAGCGAAGACCATCAGATTGACAGAGGTATGCAATGGCGCATGTCTCCCCAATCATTAAGAACGAAGGCGTTCTTGGACACTGTTTGCCCTGCTTTAGTGCAGCGCGGCATGTTGCCAAGAACGTTTTTTTATTGTCTTTTCATACCCGGAGCAGTCATCATGCAAGAATCTACTAAGCCTTTGTTCACCAAATTGAGCCGTCGCCGTGCACTGCAATTGGGCGCAGTCAGCGCAGCAGGTATCTCTCCCGCATTGCGCAGTGTTGTCTACGCTCAAGGATCAGATGCACCAGAAAAGAAGGAAGTGAAAATTAGCTTTATTCCTTTGACCGATTGCGCAAGCGTCGTGATGGCATCAGTGCTCGGCCTCGATCAGAAATACGGCGTGAAAATCATTCCGACCAAGGAAGCGAGCTGGGCGAGTGTGCGCGACAAGCTACTCTCGGGCGAAAACGACATGTCCCACTTGCTGTATGGCATGGCTTACGGCACGCAAATGGGCATCGGTGGCCCCAAGCGCGACATGAACGTGCTCATGACACTCAACCACAACGGTCAAGCACTCACCTTGTCCAAAAAAATAGCTGAAAAGGGCGCAACCGATTTGCCAGGCTTGGCCAAGCTGATGCAAAGCGAGAAACGCGAGTACACGTTTGCACAAACCTTCCCCACGGGAACGCATGCGATGTGGCTTTACTACTGGCTCGCTTCAGGCGGGATCAACCCCTTCAACGATGCCAAAGTGATCACCGTACCGCCACCGCAAATGGTGGCCAATATGCGGGTGGGCAATATGGATGGATTTTGCGTTGGCGAGCCTTGGAACCATCGCGCCATTGCCGATGGCATCGGTATCACAGCTGAGACCACGCAAGGCGTTTGGAAAGACCATCCTGAAAAAGTGCTTGGTGTGACCGCTGATTTTGCAAAAAAGAATCCCAATACCTGCCGCGCGGTCGTGGCGGCTATTTTGGAGGCAAGCAAATGGATCGATGCCGGCCTACAAAACAAAAACAAGATGGCCGAAACCATTGCTGATAAATCATACGTCAACACCAGCGTAGATGTGATCAATCAGCGTATTTTGGGTCGCTATCAAAACGGATTGGGCAAAACTTGGGATGATCCTAACCACATGAAATTCTTCAATGACGGCTCGGTCAACTACCCCTACCACTCCGACGGTATGTGGTTCCTCACGCAGCACAAACGCTGGGGTCTGCTCAAAGATCATCCCGATTATCTGGCTGTAGCCAAGTCTGTGAACCGCACCGACATTTACAAACAAGCTGCGGCGGCCGCGAAAGTCAGTTTGCCTAAGAGCGACATGCGCACCAGCAAGCTGATCGACGGTGTGACTTGGGACGGTACCAATCCCGCCAAGTATGCAGATGGTTTCAAGATCAAGGCCTAAAGGAATTTCACCATGGTTGCTGCTGTGTTTCACAATCCTCTGCCAGATACGTCTGCGCCGCTCAAACGCGCGCAGGCAGCGTCTGCATCAATTGCTACAAATACAGTAGCACTGCAGGCAGACTCTATAACGGCTATTGGCCAAAAAACCTCTGAGAAAGCTCTCAATAAGATGGCTTTTGACTGGCGTGGGCTCATGCTCAAGATCGTGCCACCCCTGATGGGGATGGCGCTTCTTGTAGCAATCTGGCAGCTCATTGCGATGGGCAGCAAGGGCACCTTCCCAACCCCTTGGGATACAGGCGTGCAAGCAGTGACGATTTTCTCTGATCCGTTTTACAGCAAAGGGCCAAATGACCAGGGTATTGGTTGGAATATTTGGAGTTCATTGAAGCGGGTAGCGGTGGGCTTTGGCTTAGCTGCTCTTGTGGGCATTCCACTGGGTTTCATGATCGGACGCTTCACATTTTTAAACCGTATGTTTGGCCCGCTGATCAGCCTGCTGCGTCCAGTTTCGCCACTGGCTTGGCTGCCGATTGGTTTGCTGGTATTCAAAGGAGCGCACCCCGCTGCGATCTGGACGATCTTCATTTGTTCAATCTGGCCGATGATCATCAATACTGCTGTAGGCGTGCAGCGCGTACCTCAAGACTACATGAACGTGGCTCGCGTGCTCAACCTCTCCGAGTGGAAAATCATCACGAAAATTTTGTTCCCGGCTGTGTTGCCTTACATGCTCACTGGCGTTCGCTAGGCAGTCGGCACGGCATGGCTTGTGATTGTGGCACCTGAGATGCACACCGGCGGTGTCGGTAATGGCTTCTGGGTCTGCGATGAGTGGAATAAC
>JANMDE010000338.1:0-1645 GCA_031376105.1 Variovorax sp.
TGCCACTTGACTCGTGTCCTCCTGCGGGCTGCGCCCGCATTCCCCCTTGACCTCGCCAAGCGACATACCCCAACTCAGCGCCTCACTCGCAGCCCGTTAGTCAAGGTGAAAGCCTTCGTTCGCCCACGGTAACTAATTCAAAGGTGCGCAGCACACCGGCACCCTCAAACCAAGAAATCCAAGAAAAACAGCACTTAGCCCTTATAGATTAGGCATAGCTTGCTATTGAATCAATAGCAAATAGCTTTACTCCACCGCCTTAACCATATGCTCCACCACCTTCTTTGCATCGCCAAACACCATCATAGTTTTGTCCATGTAGAAGAGTTCGTTGTCTAAGCCGGCGTAGCCTGCAGCCATCGAGCGTTTGTTGACGATCACAGTGCGGGCTTTGTAGGCTTCCAGAATCGGCATGCCGTAAATCACACTGCCTTTGATCAGGGCTGCAGGGTTGACCACATCGTTGGCGCCCAAGATGATGGCTACATCGGCCTGCTGGAATTCGCCGTTAATGTCTTCCATCTCGTGCACTTGGTCGTAGGGCACTTCAGCCTCAGCCAGCAACACATTCATGTGGCCAGGCATGCGGCCCGCCACGGGGTGAATCGCGTATTTCACGGTGATGCCTTTGGCAGTCAGCTTCGCGGCCAGCTCTTTCACCGCGTGCTGCGCGCGAGCAACAGCCAAGCCGTAGCCTGGCACGATGATCACGGTTTCTGCGTTGCTCAAAACGAAAGCTGCGTCATCCGCGCTACCGCTCTTCACAGGGCGCTGCTCTGCGGCTGCGCCGCCAGCTGTCGCTGCCTCGCCGCCAAAGCCACCCAAGATCACATTGAAAAACGAGCGGTTCATCGCCTTGCACATGATGTAGCTCAGGATCGCGCCCGATGAGCCCACCAATGAGCCAGCAATGATCAGCATGGAATTGTTCAAACTGAAACCAATACCTGCTGCTGCCCAACCCGAATAGCTGTTGAGCATCGAGACGACCACCGGCATATCTGCGCCGCCAATCGGGATGATGATGAGCACGCCGAGCACGAAGGCAATCGCAAGCGCCGCCCAGAGCGCAGCATCCATTTGCGTGGCGGTGTACACGGCGATCAATGCGACCATCGCCAAGCCGAGCACCAGATTGATCATGTGCTGCCCGCTGAAGCTCACCGGTGCGCCTTGAAAAAGGCGGAATTTGTATTTGCCAGACAGCTTGCCAAACGCAATCACCGAGCCGCTGAATGTGACGGCGCCGATCACCGCGCCGAGTGCCAATTCAAAGCGATTGCCCGCCGGAATTGCGCCGCCTTTGGCTGCAATCGAGAAAGCCCATGGCTCAATCGCCGTGGCCACCGCGATAAACACCGCTGCCAAACCGATCATGCTGTGCATAAAAGCCACCAGCTCCGGCATCTTGGTCATCTCCACGGTTTTGGCCATGTAAGTGCCCAAGCCGCCGCCGATCACCAACCCGAGCAACACCCAGCTCATGCCCAGCGCCTTGCCGCCTGAGAGCTGCACAATCAGCGCCGCTGTGGTCAGCACTGCAATGCCCATACCGATCATGCCAAACAGATTCCCACGAATCGATGTCGTCGGATGAGAGAGGCCCTTCAAAGCCTGAATAAAACAAATAGAAGCCACCAAATAC
>JANMDE010000092.1:0-4802 GCA_031376105.1 Variovorax sp.
GCAAACCAATGCCACCGTGGTGCGCCGCGTGGCGCTGCCGCCACTTTATGGCAAAGGTCAGCGCACCGCACAAATTCGCGTCGCACCGATCCATTCTGTTAGTCATCCTGGGCAAGTGCGCGGTGCCGTGACGATCTTGCATGACGTGACAGAAAGCGAGCGCGAAGCCTCTGCACTACAACACTTGAGCGCACAGCTCAAAATGGCGCTAGATACATCTGGCTTTGGCAGTTGGATTTGGGATTTGGAGAGCGATGTGTTGCATTGCTCAGAGCAATTTCAGCACTTGTTGAAATATCGTGGCAAGAATTTTCGCCAGGATTTTATTTTCAGAGAGCGACTCCATCCCGACGATCGAGATCGCGTACTTATGGCAGTAAAGACAGCGATTGATACGAACGAGCCATTTCAAGAGCGCTATCGCCTACTCAACTACGAGGGCATTTACACCAGCTTCATGGGCAGCGGCCAAAGCGCACAAGATACTAGAGACAAGAGATATTTTGCTGGCCTTCTAGCACCCAATTAAACGGCCGTGTGAGCTAGCTAAATCAGTTTCCTTGCAGCGAGCAAAGCATCGGCGTAGGCTTGCCAGTCACCCTGATGCGGCGCATTTTTGGGCACCTCTTTAAACACACCCGCTTTGGCAAGATCTGCCACCCACTGATGCTTGGTGGCAATGGCTGTAGTCATTAATGGATCAAAACCAGCTTCCTGCACGGTGAGCGCCGCTTCGCGCATCTCTTCAGCGCGGCGCTTGCCATGCTGCGCCACGCGGCTGAAGAAGTAAGCGCCCTGCGCCGTCCAATCGATGCTGGGAAAGGTTTCTTGCAAAGTGGGGATCATCAAGTCTTCCATGCCATAGGCGCGCGCTGTGCTGTAGCTTTCAATCACCAAGGCCTCCAGCCCTTTGATCATCACGCTGCGGCACATCTTGATGGCGCTGGCCACGCCAATCTCGCTGCTCACCACCGTCACTTCAAACTCCCAATTTAATAGCAAACTATGTAGATTCTGTGAGGGTATACCGCTAAGTAGCATAGGAACGCGAATGCCATAAGGCGGCACCGAGGTCATCACGCCTGCTTCCACATACTGGCCGCCAGCGGCATCGATCAGGGCAGCACATTGCTTTTTCGTGCCCGGCGAGGCCGAGTTGATATCAAGAAACACCGTGCCTGGGCGAATACTCGCTGCCGCCTCTTGCGCCACGGCCAGTGTGTTGGATGCCGTCACAGCTGAAATTAGGAAACTACTGGCTTGACACAGCGCTGGCATGCCCGCGCAAGGGCGCACCCCAGCGGCTGTGGCATGCGCCAGCTCAATGCCGCCTCGGGCTTCATTTTTGAATTTCAAATCCCAGGCGGCTACGCTTGCCACACCTGCTTTGGCGAGCAACCCAGCGGCAAAAATCTTGCCCACCTCGCCATAGCCCACGATACCGATCTGGCTCAGATCCATGGGCAGCGCTTGGTTTTGCATTACTGCTTCTCAATCTTGGCGCGTGTGATCACATCGCTCCAGCGCCGCGTCTCTGAGGCGAGCAACTGAGCCAGTGCTTCGGGTGAGCTGGCTTGCGCATCCACATTGATCTCAGCCAGTTTGGCTCTCAAATCTGGAGAAGCCAAGGCATCTGTCACAGCTTTGTTCAAACGCATGATCACATCGCGTGGTGTTTTGGCGGGGGCCGCCAATGCATTCCAGCTGGAGGCCGTAGCACCTGAAATGCCCGCTTCGCGCAGCGTGGGCACATCTGGCAGCTTGGCCGCGCGCTTGTCGCCCATCACAGCCAGCGCCCGCACAGCCTTGGCATTGATCTGCCCCATCATCGGCCCGAGAATCTCCACCGCCGCATCCACCGTGCCGCCGCGCAGCGCGGTAATCACCTCGGGCGTGGCTTTGAAAGGAATCACCTGCACATCAAAATTGCCAGCGGATTGAATCAGCTCGGCAGCGAGGTTTTGCGTGGAGCCGATATTGATCGTGCCAATATTGAGTTTGCCGGGGTTAGCGCGGGCGAAGGCAATCAGCTCTTGGGCGGTTTTGAATCTGCCGCCTTCCTGCACCAGCAAGGCAATATCAAAAGTGCCCAGTGTTGAGATGGGGGCAAAATCTTTGCTAGCATCAAATGGCAGGTTTTTGAACAGGCCGCTGCTCACAGCGGTGCCATTGCTCATAAGTAGCAACGTGTGGCCATCGGCATCCGCTTTGGCCACCAGATCACCCGCCACAATGCCGCCCGCACTGGGTTTGTTGTCAATGATGACGCTTTGCCCCAAGTTTTCAGATAATTTTTGCGCCACAGCCCTTGCGGTTTGATCAGCCACGCCGCCTGCGCCAAAGGGCACGATGATTTTGAGTGGTTTGCTGGGGAAGCTTTGCGCAAACACGCTGACCGCAGCCAAGGCCGACAAACCCAAGATAAATTGTTTGCGATGCATAGCGAGTCCCATAAAGTGATCAGAGAGAATCGTATTTTCTAGCAAACAGGGGTGCGCTGCTAGACAAGCTGATATTTCAAAGCAATGCTATCGGTCTACCGTGAATGAGTTTTTGCGCAGCTTGAAGCCAACGGTGAACGCTACCGCGCCAGCAGCAACGCCACCGCTCTGGCTTCCATACTTTGCCCCTGCCCGACGGGGCCGAGTTTCTCGAAGGTTTTGGCTTTCACGTTCACCTGGCTCGCCTGCACGCCCAGCGCCTGTGCAATGCGCGCCTGCATCGCGGTGAGGTGTGGGGCTAATTTTGGTGCCTCAGCGATCACGGTGCTGTCGATATTGCCCAGCTCGTAGCCCGCTTCACGCACGCGTCGCATCGCCTCGGTGAGCAAGGAAACAGAATCTGCGCCTTTGAAGGCGGCATCGGTGTCGGGGAAATGGCGGCCAATGTCGCCCAAGGCCGCAGCGCCGAGCAGCGCATCGGTGATGGCGTGGCAGAGCGCATCGGCATCGGAATGGCCAAGCAGGCCTTTGTCAAACGCAATCTCTACGCCACCCAAAATGAGCTTGCGGCCGGGCACGAGCTGATGGGTATCCCAGCCCTCGCCAATGCGAAATGAAGGCTTGATGACATGGGCTGCAGGAGTTGCAGGCGCTGTGGGAGCTGCGGGCGCGGTGTTCATGCCCTGATTATCTACTGAGGCTTACAGGCGGCAGCATGCTCAGCGACTCAAAGCTGCCGTCAGCGCTTCGGCGGGCAAAGCCCAGTCGGCATCATCAGCCACCGCTTCTTTCAAAAAATTGCGCTGACTGTCGGTCCAAATCACGGCCTGCACCAAGCCGCAATGGCGGCACACGCCCTCATTTTGCGCAATAAACACCTGAATCGAGGCTTCATCAGAAGGCAGTCCCAGTTGCTTGAACAATTCAGTCATGGTTTTGGCAAGCATACCCACTCCTTAAAAATTAGCGGCGCTATGCAATGCAAGCGACATGCAGCATTGTGCACCCGCTAACGCAAGCGCGAATCCGCGCAGGATTTACGAAACACGAGTTTGAGCTTTAGCGCGCCGCGCGGGCAAGCAACACGGCTTGAGCCAGCTCAAAATCTTCCGGATAGGTGACTTTGAAATTTTGCGCGCTGCCGGGGATGAGCTTGGGCGCAAGCCCCATCGCCTCCAGTGCGCTGGCCTCATCTGTCACAGCATCGCCCGCATGTCGCAGCGCGTCTCGCAAGGCGCCGATGCGAAACATTTGCGGGGTTTGCGCGAGCCATTTGTCTGCGCGATCGAGCGTGGTGCTCACGCGACCCGCAATTTCTTGCTTGAGCGTGTCTGGCAATTTAAGCGCCATGATACCGCCCACCCCGTCTCCAAGACAAGCGTCGATCACTGCGTTGATCTGCGATGGCGTGATCAAGCATCGCGCCGCATCATGCACCAGCACCCAGTCTTGCACATCCGCACCCTGCTCTAGCAGGGCATTCAGCCCATGAAATACGGTGACTGCCCTTTTATTACCTGCATTGTTTGCTATCATAAACGTAGCATTTGGCAAGCGTACATGCTGCGCAAACAAAGCGTCATCTGGCGCGATCACAATCAAGGTCCTTCCAACACGCGGCACGCCAGCAAACGCAGCCAAGGTGTGCCAGACCATCGCTTGGCCTGCAATGGGCCTGTATTGCTTAGGCAGGCCTTCGCCAGAGCGCGAACCCACACCGCCACAGGGGATGAGAGCGAAGATTCGGGTCAATCGTGATGTAGACATCGTAGGATTGTAGGAGCCTATAAAATCAAACCATTCACACCCCGTCTCGCAAGAAACGGGGTATTCGGCTTTTCTGGCATCTAAACAATGGATTTTCCAAAACTCACCCCCGGCAAGCGCTATGCAATGCCGCGCCCTGTTTCTAGCTCGGATGCCTTGATGCTAGGTGAATTTGCGGCTTCTCAAAAGCAGCGGGGTCATATCACGGCCATCATTTGCGCGGAAGCCTCAGACGCGCAGCGGCTGCAAGACGAGTTGGCGTTCTTTCAGCCTGAGCTGCGCTCGGTGATGTTTCCAGATTGGGAAACGCTGCCTTACGACACGTTTTCTCCCCATCAAGACCTGATCTCCGAGCGGCTAGCCACGCTGTGGCGGATTTTGCAAAGCAAAGATCGCGGCCATCCTGAGGCGGTAGACGTGGTTTTCATTCCCGCCACCACGGCGCTTTACCGCATCGCGCCGCCCAGCTTCCTCGCGGCTTACACCTTTCATTTCAAAACCAAGCAAAAGCTGGATGAAGCCAAATTCAAATCGCAGCTCACGCTGGCTGGCTACCATCATGTCACGCAGGTGGTGAGCCCCGGTGAATATGCG
>JANMDE010000429.1:0-8417 GCA_031376105.1 Variovorax sp.
CTCGGTTAAGCGCGCGAAGCCGAAGATGAAGTCGGTGAAAAAGACTGGGCGGGATTGATTTAGTGCTTGCGCTTGGATTGAAAGCGTTGAACTACTGCCACTTGCCTCTATCTGACAATGATGAACACAACTAATCCTCTCCTCGATTTTTCTGATCTTCCTCAATTTGCCAGCATCCAGCCCAGCCATGTGGCGAGCGCGGTGGAGGCGCTGATTGCGCAAGCTCAAGCGGCGCTTGATACGGCAACGATGCCTGACTTTCCAGCGGATTGGAAACAGCTCTCTGCCACGCTGGATGTGCAAACGGAAAAGCTCTCGCGGGCGTGGTGCGCTGTAGGGCATTTGAATGCTGTGGCGGATGGCCCTGAGCTGCGGGCAGCCTACAACGAGGCGCTGCCGAAGGTGAGTGAGTTTTATACGACGCTGGGTTCAGATGAGCGTTTGTTTGCAAAATACAAAGCGATGGATGTGGCCACACTGAACAAAGAGCAGAAGAAGGCGCATGAAAACGCTTTGCGCAGTTTCAAGCTCGGCGGCGCGGAGCTGGAAGGCGTGGCAAAGGAAAGGTTTGCCGCGATTCAAACGAAGCAATCTGAGCTCTCGCAAAAGTTCAGTGAAAACACGCTCGATTCCACCGAGGCGTTTGCCTACTTTGCGGCGCTTGAAGAGCTAGAAGGTTTGCCCGAAGATGTGATGTCTACCGCGCGTTCTCTTGCGCAAGCAGACAACAAAGAAGGCTACAAACTCACTTTGAAAATGCCTTGCTATTTGCCTGTGATGCAGTATGCGAAAAGCTCAGAGCTGCGCAAGCACTTGTACATGGCGCACAACACCCGAGCGAGCGAGTTGTATGAAGCAGGCAAGTTTGACAACACGCCGATCATGCGTGAGATTTTGGCGCTGCGCCAAGAAGAATCTAAGCTGCTGGGTTATGAGAATTTTGCGCAGGTCTCGCTCGTGCCCAAGATGGCAAATTCCCCTGAAGAGGTGGTGAGTTTTCTGCGTGATCTAGCCAAGCGCGCCAAGCCGTTTGCCGAAAAAGATGTGGCAGAGATGCGCGATTTTTCGGCCAAAGAGCTCGGCATGAACGATCCGCAGGCTTGGGATTGGCCGTATATCGGCGAGAAGCTCAAGGAAGCGAAATACGCGTTCAGCGAGCAAGAAGTGAAACAATATTTCACTGCGCCAAAAGTGCTCGCGGGCTTGTTTAACATCATTCAGACGCTGTTTGAAGTGGATATTCAAAAAGACTCAGCGCCTGTGTGGAATCCAAAGGTGGAGTTCTATGCTTTGATGCGTGGCGGTGTAAAAATCGCCCAGTTTTACCTCGACACGCCTGCACGAGACGGCAAGCGCGGTGGCGCTTGGATGGACGATGTGCGGGCGCGTTGGCTCAGGCCAGACACTGGCAAACTGCAAATCCCAGTCGCGCAGCTCGTTTGCAATTTCGCTGATGGTGTGGATGGCAAACCCGCGCTGCTCACGCATGACGACGTGATCACGCTCTTTCACGAATTCGGCCATGGCTTGCATCACATGCTCACGCAGGTAGAGGAGCGCGATGTGAGCGGGATCAGCGGTGTGGAGTGGGATGCGGTGGAGCTGCCCAGCCAGTTTATGGAGAATTTTTGCTGGGAGTGGGATGTCTTGAAGCACATGACGGCGCATGTGGATACGGGCGCACCCTTGCCGAGAGCCTTGTTTGACAAAATGCTGGCCGCAAAGAATTTTCAGAGCGGCTTGCAAACCGTGCGGCAGATTGAGTTTTCGCTGTTTGACATGCTGATGCACATGGAGGCGGACAGCGCGAAGGCCGATCCGCTCAGCATTTCTCGTGCGGCGCACAAAGAAGTGGGCGTGTTGCCGCGCCCGGCTGAGGTGCGCACGCCCAACAGCTTTGGCCATGTGTTTTCTGGCGGCTACGCGGCGGGTTATTACAGCTACAAATGGGCGGAATTGCTCAGCGCTGATGCGTATGCTGCATTTGAAGAAGCTGCGCAGAGCAGTGGCGGCGTACCAGCCGCGCAAATTGAAACAGGGCGCAAATATCGCCGCGAAGTGCTCGAAGTGGGCGGCAGTCGGTCAGCCGCTGAGAGCTTCTGCGCGTTTAGAGGCAGAGCACCCCAGTTGGATGCCCTGTTGCGCCACCAAGGCATGGCCTGATACCATCAGAGGTTGGTAAGGCTTTGATTGCCAACGGGCGCGACGCAGCATCACTCACAGTCAGTCATCATGGAGTCACTATGAAAAACGTAGCACTCAGCGCAGTATTTATAACGGCTATCGCCGCTTTTTCTTCTCAAGTCTCGGCGCAGCAGCTGTACCGCATTGTGGGCGCTGATGGCCGCGTGACTTTCTCAGATCAGCCGCCTCCACCTTCTGCCAATGCGAAGGTCACGGTTGGGCGCGGCGGCTCGTTTGCCGAGACGACCGGCGGCGCAGCCCTGCCTTTTGAGTTACGCAGTGTGGTGCAGCGTTTCCCCGTCACGCTGTACACAGGCAAGGATTGTGGCCCTTGTGATGCTGGCCGTAATTTGCTGCGCAATCGCGGCGTGCCCTTCACGGAGCGCACGATAGGTAACGATGAAGACCAGCAAGCTTTAAGCCGTCTCTCTGGCCAAACCAGTCTGCCTATGGCGACTGTCGGTGGCCAGCAGCTCAAGGGTTTTTCTGACACGGAATGGACGCAATTCCTCGATGCTGCGGGTTACCCAAAGAACTCTCAGCTTCCTGCGGGCTATCGCGATCCCGCGCCGACCCCGCTTGTAGCTCGCGCAGCGCCTGCGCCCGCTCCTGCCCCAGCGGCTCCCGCCGTTGCCGAGCAAGCTCCAGCGCCTGCGCCAGTCAATCCTTCTGGCATTCGCTTCTGATCTGAGCGGCATAGTTTGCTACTAAATCAGTAGCAAACTATTTATATTTGATAAGGGCTAAAGGCCGAAAACGCTTAAAAATCCAGCGTCTTCACGCCTTCAGCTGTGCCCAGCAAACACACCTGCGCTTTCTGATGTGCAAACACGCCCACGGTGATCACGCCGGGCCATTGGTTCACTTCGTTTTCAAAAGCAAGCGGGTCTGAGATTTGCAAACCAGTCACATCCAAAATATGCTGACCGTTGTCTGTAACCAGCGGCTGGCCTTCCCTTAAGCGCAGCTTGGCTACGCCGCCCTTTGCGGCAAACAAAGCCGCAATCCGCGTCGCCGCCATCGGAATCACCTCCACGGGCAGCGGAAACGCACCCAGCGTGTTCACCAGCTTGCTTTCATCGGCAATACACACGAAGCGTTTGGACAGCGAGGCCACGATTTTCTCCCGCGTGAGTGCAGCGCCGCCGCCTTTGACCATGTAGCCTGCGTGATCAATTTCATCCGCGCCGTCGATGTACACCGCCAATTCCGTCACTTCATTCGCATCGAACACTGGGATGCCCAGCGCCTTGAGCCGCTCCGTGGACGCGACCGACGAGCTCACCGCGCCTTTGATCTCTGATTTGATGGCCGCCAATGCGTCAATGAACTTATTGACCGTGGAGCCCGTGCCCACGCCTACAATTTCACCTTTGACCACATATTTCACAGCGGCTTGGCCTACGAGGGTTTTGAGTTCGTCTTGTGTCATAGCCTCCATTATTTCACGCCATGCTCATTCCCTACCCTCTCGCCCGTCCATTTTTATTTGGTATCGACCCCGAAGCCGCGCATGATTTAACGATCAACTCACTGGCAGCCACGCAATGCACACCGCTCAAGCTGGCTTACGCGCAAAAGCGCGTGAGCGATCCGGTGACGGTTGCCGGGCTGAGCTTCCCCAACCGCGTCGGCCTCGCAGCAGGCTTGGACAAAAACGCCCGCTGCATCGACGCTTGGGATGCGATGGGCTTTGGCTTTGTAGAAGTCGGCACCGTCACGCCGCTCGGGCAGCCTGGTAATCCCAAGCCGCGCATGTTTCGCATTCCTGAAAAGCAGGCGCTGATCAACCGCTTGGGCTTTAACAACGAAGGTTTGGATGCCTTCATAGCGAATGTGAAACGCTCACAATTTCATAGCAAACTACGTCGATTAAATAAGGGCGAAGTGCCTAAAACACTTAAAAAATCTGCGCCACGCATGATTCTAGGACTCAACATCGGCAAAAACGCCGCCACGCCGATCGAGCGCGCTGTGGATGATTATTTGATCTGCTTGGCCGGTGTGTATCCCTATGCCGACTACATCACCGTCAACATTTCCTCGCCCAACACTAAAAACCTGCGTGCTCTGCAAAGCGACGAGGCGCTTGATGGCCTGCTCGGGGCGATTGCGCAGCGCCGTAAAGAACTCGCCCAAGAGCACGGTCAGCAAAAGCCGATCTTCCTGAAAATCGCACCAGATCTAGACGAAACGCAGATCAAAGTCATCGCGCTCACTTTACAAAAACATGCCATTGACGGCGTGATCGCCACCAACACCACGCTCTCCCGCGATGCCGTGCAAGGCTTGAAGCATGCAGAGGAGACTGGCGGCTTGAGTGGTGCGCCTGTGTTGCAAGCGAGCAATGCGGTGATCAAACAACTTCGCGCCGCTCTAGGTAAAACCTATCCCATCATTGGCGTAGGCGGCGTGCTATCTGGCGAGGATGCAGTGAGCAAAATCGAAGCAGGCGCTGATCTCGTGCAGATTTACACCGGGATGATTTATCAAGGCCCGGGCTTGGTTGGCGAGGTGGCTCGGTCACTTGCTCGGAAGTAGTCGCAAGAATCAGTTCTGCGCCCAAGGCAATCCAAGGGCACGCCAACCGCCGATGGAGTTGCGATGCGCTTGTCGATCTGGATCGCCTTCAAAGCCTTCCAAAATGTTGTAAGCCTCAAAGCCCAGCAACTGTGCGCGTTGCGCGGCGGGGATGGAGCGGATGCCGGAGCGGCACAGGAGCATGACTTTGCTGCCCTTGGCGTTGCCTTGCATGACCTCGTTCAACTGAGCTTCGTAAGCGGGATTCACTGCCATGCCCGGCCAGATTTTGAATTCAATGCCGGGCACGCCGGGAATGAAGCCAACCCAAGCACGCTCAGCATGCGTGCGGATGTCAATCAGCACGGCTTCGCCGCTTTGCCACCAATCGTGGGCGAGCTGCGGGCTGATGTCGCCTGCGTAGCCTTGCGCTTGGCGTGGGATGGCGGCTGTGACGCTGGGTGCTGTGGTGTGTGGAGCGGTAGGGTTTGTCATACTCAAGGCTTGTGTTGAATGTTTGGCGTGATCGCTTCTAGGAGATTTTATGCAACTGTTCTCAACTCTGCCTTGGGCTGCGCCTTGGATATTGCCTCTTTCGGGCGGCATTTTGATTGGTTTGGCTTCTTGGCTGCTGCTCGCGTCATTGGGCAAAGTAGCGGGGATCAGCGGGATTGCCTCTCAAGCTCTATCGCTAACATCGGATACGAACGGAGAAGATGGCCGCTGGCGCTGGGCGTTTCTTCTCGGTTTGATCGTGGGCGGGGCACTGTTTGCCGCATGGCTCTCACCGCCTGTGATGGCAATTCGGCCTTGGCCCTTGCTGGTCGTTGCTGGCCTACTGGTGGGCGCGGGCACGGTGATCGGCTCGGGCTGCACGAGCGGGCATGGTGTGTGTGGGTTGGGGCGGCGTTCGCTGCGTTCTTTGGTGGCAACCGTGGTCTTCATGGCTGCTGGTATGTTGACCGTATTTGCTATGAAATAAATAGCATTCTGCGCATAATATACAACGGCTACCGGCCTAAAACGCTTAAAAAATGCTTCTTACTCAATACGCATCTTCGCTCTATCAAAAGCCATGAAAAAACTCTTCTTCGCCACACTATCGGGTTTGCTCTTCGCTTCAGGTCTCGTGCTCTCAGGCATGACGCAGCCTGCGAAGGTGATTGGTTTTCTGAACATCGGCGGCTTGTCGCAAGGCGTGTCGTGGACGGCGGCCGCAGGCTTTTGGGATCCATCACTGGCCTTCGTGATGGGTGGGGCGCTGATGGTGACGTTGGTTGCTTTTGCCATCACTCCCCGCTTCACCCATCGTGGCGGCAAGCCTTGGGCGGCAGAGCGCTTTGATTTGCCAAAGCCCTCGGGTGTGGATGCGCGATTGATTGGCGGCGCTATGCTGTTTGGTATTGGCTGGGGTGTGGCGGGTTATTGCCCGGGGCCTGCGTTGGCTTCTTTCTTTGTGTCTTGGGATGCTGTGGTTTTTTCGTTCGCTATGTTGGTGGGGATGGTTTTTGTGAAGCGGTTTTCTGTCGGTTAGAGCGGTTGCCAGTGAGGCACTGAGTTGGGGTATCCCGCCTTGTTCGTGTCCTCCTCCTGCGGGCTGCGTCCGCATTCCCCCTTTACCTCGCCAGTGAGATACCCCAAGCGCAGTGCCTCACTCGTGGCCTGTGGGCGCGCTGAAACCTTCGTTCGCCCACGGTAACTACCTCCAAACAAGGTCGCGCACCGAGATTGGAGCTCCGAGCACAGGCCTAGAACGCCAACAAGCGCCAAAAATCAATCCCCTTAATTCCAGCGAATTGTCGCCAAATCAGGCAAAATACGACGATTGACGTTAACGTAAACGTCAACTAAGTAAAAATGCTGGAGACTGCCATGACCGAACTCGCCGCCGACTACAAAGCCCTGAGTGAATATCGCCCGAAAAACAAGGTGCGTTTCGTCACGGCCGCTTCGCTGTTTGACGGCCACGATGCCAGCATCAACATCATGCGCCGCATCTTGCAAAGCTTTGGCTGCGAGGTGATTCATTTGGGGCACAACCGCTCGGTGGATGAGGTCGTCACGGCTGCGCTGCAAGAAGATGCGCAGGGCATTTGCGTGAGCAGTTATCAGGGCGGGCATGTCGAGTATTTCAAATACATGGCTCAGCTCTTGAAGGAGCGGGGTGGCTCGCATATCAAGGTGTTTGGTGGCGGCGGTGGTGTGATCGTGCCGGCGGAGATTCGCGAGTTGGCGGCGCAGGGTGTGCGTGTGTTCAGCCCGGAAGATGGCCAGCGCATGGGGCTGATGGGCATGATTGGCGAATGCGTGATGAGCTGCGATGTGGATTTAACTTCGCATGCACCCAAGGCTTTAGAAGAGATTCAAGGGCACAGCGAAGCCGCTTGGCGCAAGCTTGCGCAGATGATCACCGCGATTGAGAATTCTAATGAAAATACGGCTCTACCCGTTATAAATGCTGCACAGAGCGCTATCAAAAACATAGTAATTCCTGTATTGGGCATTACAGGCACAGGCGGCGCTGGCAAGTCATCACTCACCGATGAACTCATTCGCCGCATCCGCTTGGATCAAAACGATGCGCTCCGGATCGCCGTGATTTCGATTGATCCATCGCGCCGCAAGAGTGGCGGTGCGTTGCTAGGCGATCGTATTCGTATGAACGCGATTGCGCCATGGCAAGGCGGCTCAAAAGTCTTCATGCGCTCGCTTGCCACGCGCGATTTCGGCAGTGAAATTTCTCAAGCTTTGCCTGACGTGCTCGCCGCTTGCAAGGTGGCAGGTTTTGATCTGATCATCGTGGAGACGAGCGGCATTGGTCAAGGCGATGCCGCCATCGTGCCGCATGTGAACATACCGCTGTATGTGATGACGCCGGAGTTTGGCGCAGCCTCGCAGCTGGAGAAAATCGACATGCTCGATTTCGCGGATTTTGTGGCCATCAACAAGTTTGACCGCAAAGGCGCGTTGGATGCGCTGCGCGATGTGGCCAAGCAAGTGCAGCGCAACAAAGAAGCTTGGAGCACCGCGCCTGATCAAATGCCCGTGTTTGGCACCATGGCCGCGCGCTTTAACGATGATGGCGTGACGGCGCTGTATCAAGCCATGAAGCCGCGTTTGTCTGAGCTGGGCTTGAAGCTCACAGAGGGCAGCCTGCCAAAAGTCAACACCCGCCACAGCACCAATGAGAGCCCCATCGTGCCCGGTAGCCGCAGCCGCTATCTGGCCGAGATCACGGATGCCGTGCGTGGCTACAAGCGCCGCGCCCGCTCACAAGCGCAGATCGCGCGCGAGGCGCAGCATTTGCGTGAGGCTGCTCGCATGCTGGCCGTAGGCAAACCAGATCGTCCCAAAGCCTCCGAAGCTGCGATAGATATTGCTTTGCAACGCGAAGCCGCGCTCGACAAAGACGCCGCCAAACTCTTGGCGCAATGGCCAGAGATGCAGCGCGCCTACGCAGGCGATGAGCTCGTCACCAAAGTGCGCGACAAAGAAATCCGCACCCAGCTCGTCACCACCAGCCTCTCAGGTACGAAGGTGCGCAAAGTGGCGTTGCCCAAATATGCAGACCAAGGCGAAGTGCTGCAATGGCTGATGCTAGAGAATGCGCCTGGCCGCTTCCCGTATGCCGCTGGCACCTTTGAATTCAAACGCGAAGGCGAAGATCCCACGCGCATGTTCGCAGGCGAGGGCGATCCCTTCCGCACCAATCG
>JANMDE010000442.1:0-4973 GCA_031376105.1 Variovorax sp.
CACAGCAGATGGCAAAGCCGTGCAATCTGCGGAAATCGTTGCCAAACGCGTTGAGGGTGGCGTTCAGAAATACCTCAAGGAGGTTTCGCTGTTCAACCAGGCGTTTGTGAAGAACGACAAAACCACGGTGGAGCAAATGCTCAAGGCTGCTGGCACCACCGTCAAGGCGTTCACGATGTACATCGTGGGCGAAGGCATTGAGAAGAAGGTCGACGATTTCGCTGCTGAAGTGGCTGCGCAAATCGCTGCTGCAAAAACTAGCGCCTGATTGGTTTGATGCCTCCAAAAAAAGCGGCTTCTGAGCCGCTTTTTTGTGCTCTAGCGGTTCTACTTTATCCTCGAAAACTGAGTGCGAATGGCAAGCTGGCCATACCTAGCATCGTGGATAAAGTCACCAAGCCCGCTACAAAAGTGCCGTCGTAACCCATGCGTGAAGCCAATACGTAGCAGCTTGAAGCGGTGGGTAATGCGCTGAACATCAATAAGATCGTGGCTTGCGCAGGATTGAGGCCAAAGAGGGAAACCAAGCCCGCCGCGACCAAGGGTAGCGCTAGATGACGAATCGCAAGAAGTGACACGCCAGCTCTCAATCGGCTCGCAGTGTCGAAGACCTGACCCAGTTGCAAACCAGCGCCAGCAGCCATAAGACCGAGCGCTAGAGAAGCCTGCCCGATTCGCACGACGGCTGGCTCAGCAAAACTGGGCACAGAAATCCCCAGTAAATTGGCAACCAAACCGCTCACCGTGCCGATGATCAAGGGATTTTTCAACAAAGCCATACCAAATCCTTGGCCAGATTGGCGAGCCATCGGCCATACTGCCGCCACATTAAAAAACGGCACGCAAATACCGATCACGACAGCAATCAACAGCAGACCCTGCTGGCCGCCCAAGCGCTCTGCCAGCGCCAATGCAATGTAAGCATTGAAACGAAAGCCCACCTGCGCACCGCTGGCAAAGTCTTGGCGGGCGACGCCAGGAAGTTTGGCAACGGTGTAAGACAGCAACACACCGCAAACTGCCAAAACAAGCGCCGCTGTTACCAAACTGCTGGCGGCTTTCCAGTCTAATGGCGAACGCGAAACGGAATGAAAAAGCAACACCGGGAACAACACGTAATACACCAAGCTTTCCACCTGATCCCACAACGGACGAGCCAAGCGAGTGAATCGGCAGATTAAATATCCACACACGATCAAGGCGAAATCTGGAAAGAGCAAGGCGGCAAAATTCATGGCGATGGCATTGGATTGTTTAGGGGTATTGTGCCCCTTGGGGCGCTCCCGCATATGGGTAAATCACAATCGTTTTTTTTGGGCAGCCACGTATTATTATGGTTTTGTATGTCCCTATCTTCGGAGTCATCATGTCTTTATCTGCAGCAGTCCCCCGTTATTTTTCTAAACGAACCGCTATTAAATCAATAGCAACTGGCGCTTTCTTCACCATGGCCAGCGGTTTTCTGATGGCTCAAGCCTATCCTAACAAGCCGATCACACTGCAAATCCCCTTTGCTCCGGGCGGCACAACTGACATCGTGGGCCGCGTCATTGCCGAGCCCTTGGGCAGGGCTTTAGGGCAAAGTGTGGTGGTGATCAACAAAGCAGGTGGCGGCGGTTCAGTCGGTGCCAATGAAACAGCCAAAGCCACGCCCGATGGCTACAGTTTGGGCATGGGAACGGTTTCCACCACGGCTTCTAACCCGGCTATCAATTCTAAAATTCCCTACAACCCGGCCACCGATTTCACGCCGATCATCAACATCGCTGCCACGCCCAACATCATCGCGGTGAATCCCAAATTTCCTGCGAAGGATTACAAGGAATTCATTGCAGAGCTCAAGAAAAACCCTGGAAAATATAGCTATTCTTCTTCGGGTACGGGTGGCATCGGTCACCTGCAAACCGAACTTTTTAAAAACCTCGCAGGCGTGTTCATCACCCACATTCCTTACTCTGGCGCGGGCCCTGCCTTGCGCGATACGGTCGGCGGCCAAGTTGAAATCATCTTTGATAACGTGCCTTCAGCGTTACCGCATATTCAGGCAGGCCGCTTGATCCCGATCGTCGTGGCCGCATCGCAGCGCCTCACTGCTTTGCCGAATGTGCCGACTTTCAAAGAAGTGGGCTTAGAGCCTGTGAACCGCATGGCGTACTACGGTATCGTGGGCCCCAAGGGCTTGCCGGCAGAGGTGGTGCAAAAGATCAATGCTGGCGTACGCACTGCGCTCCAAGACCCCGCTGTGCGCAAACGGATCGAGGATACCGGCTCTATCGTCTTGGGCAACACGCCTGAGCAGTTCGCAGCGCAAATGGCAGCAGAGCTTGAGGTCTACAAAAAAGTGGTCGCTACCCAGAAGCTCAAACTTGACTAAACCCGTCGCTGCTTCTTCGATCGACGCTGGCATTGACGCTTTTGTTGATGCGCTTTGGCTCGAAGAAGGCTTGGCAAAAAATACGCTAGAGGCCTATCGGCGTGATTTGAATTTGTATGCAAGGTGGTTGGATGCGACGCAAGCGCGTCAGATTGCATCTACCACGCATCAAGACATTGAAGGCTATTTGGCGTTTGGCTATAGCCGCAAAGGTAAAGCAGCATCCGCCAACCGCCGCCTCACTGTGTTTAAACGCTATTTTCGTTGGTGTCTGCGCGAGCGCTTAATCACTAGCGATCCAACGCTTAAGCTAATGGCTGCCAAGCAACCTGCGCGTATTCCCAAAACGCTCACTGAAAGCGATGTTGAGCTGATTCTTGCCGCCCCCGACGTGACCACATCTTTGGGTTTGCGAGACCGCGCCATGCTCGAGCTGATGTATGCCAGCGGATTGCGTGTGAGCGAATGTGTGAGCCTAAAGGTGCATCATGTGAGTATGTCTGAGCACGTGCTGCGCACATTCGGTAAGGGCAACAAAGAGAGACTTGTGCCCTTTGGCGAGCATGCGGCAGATTGGATTTCCAGCTATTTGAAAGAGGCGCGGCCGAAGATTTTAAAAAAGCTGCAAAGTGACGCTCTGTTCATTACATCGCGCGGCAGCAACGCCGGGGAAGCCATGACGCGAGTTGCATTTTGGCAACTCATCAAAAAGCATGCAATGAATGCTGGGATTTCTAAGCCGATCTCTCCGCACACGCTGCGCCACGCCTTCGCAACACATTTGCTGAACCATGGGGCAGATCTGCGCACAGTGCAGATGCTGCTTGGCCATGCAGACATTTCGACCACCACGATCTACACCCATGTAGCTCGAGAACGTTTAAAGAAAATTGTGGCAGAAAATCATCCGCGCGGATGATGCGCCCGCCTTAAGCTTGCGCTAACTCAAACATCAGCGCATCGCGCAAATTACTCTCGATGTTGGCAGCGCTCAAGCGACAGGGATGTTTACTGCCCGGCAAAGAAACGTCATACACATTGGGAAGTTTGACGATTTCAACCAATCCAAAATTGCGTATGTGCCGCCGCAGATCCTCAATCAACGAGAGTGCACTCTCGTCAAGCAATTCAGACTCCACGATCAGTGCAGCAGGCAAGCTCAATTCGCATTCACGCACTAAATGCGTCAAACTGGTGGCATAGCGAGCGCTGCATTCTGCTTTAGAAAGCGCCTTGTCAATTGACATGCGAACGGCGGCGCTCTGCACATAGACCAGAATCTGCATTTGAGACAGTTGGGGAGCACCCAAGGTTTGTAGCCGCAGTTCTGGGCTTGCGATACCGCCTTCGCTTTCATGCTGAACTGGAAACTCTATCGTGAGGGCAGTTTTGCCGTCGACTTGGGAGCGCGTTGCCAACACACCTGCTGCTTGTGCTAACTCGTTGATCAATTCCCAAAGAAAAATACTCGTGCGCTCCATGGCAGGCGTCGCTTCTTGGGTGCGTACGACATGGTCTGCGATTACCGACATGCGCGCAGAATCACCCCAAGAAGAAAGCTCTGTGGTCACGGTCAGCCGATTGCCAAAAGGAATGGCCCACTCAAGCGCTGTCTCGATCAAGGCGCGGCATAAATGTGGGTCTGCATCAATCGTGCAACTCTGTAGCTGTGGCACCAGCAGCACGCCAGAGCGGCGCAGGTCATTCGCGCGCTTGGCCAGTACGCTACCCATCAGTGGCAGCATTGGAATATTTTGCACTTTCGGCTTCACACGGCGCAATTTCACCTCTGCCAATGAATTCATGGTCTGCCCCATGTCCGCTAGCGCCGTGACATCTCGAATCAAGACGTTCCATTGCTGGACCGTGGCTCCGCGCTCGGCCAATCCATGAAGCTCGCGGGCAATCGCCTTCGCCCGCGCAAACACCTCTTCGCCAGACAGGCCAAGCAACGCCAGATTCACGTCGGGCGCATTTGCATCTGGTGCGGCTACCAAACGGGTGGCGCCAAAGCTGCCCGTGCGCACAGCATCTGATTCCGCCCAGGCAGAGCTTTCCCCACCCACCTGTGTGAGCATGCTTTCCCAGTCAGTACGTTCAGGGCTACCGCTGATTGCGCGCAGCAATTTTGTTAACACAAGGTGCTTTTTCAGAAAATGTAGTAAAAAGTATTCATTACGGTTACATCTAGTAGGGGATTTCCATGAAAATGCAACCAAATGCAGTCTACCAAGGAAGTAAGCTGGCGGCAAGACTATTTCTAGGGAGGGAAGTCACTGTTACATCTGCATGACAGCGCACTAATGAGGCGAAAACAAAAAAGCCCGCACTGTGTAGAAACAGCACGGGCTGGTTTGTGGTGCCCGAGGCCGGAATCGAACCGGCACGCCTTGCGGCGGGGGATTTTGAGTCCCCTGCGTCTACCAATTTCACCACCCGGGCGGGTATGCATGATCGCAGATGCGAAGCCCGCAATTATGGCACAGTACGGGCTATGACTTCTGCGCAAAACACCCCTGATTTCCCCACCATTGAAGATGCCATCGGCAAAACCCCTCTAGTGCGCCTGCAGCGCCTGAGTGCGAGCGTCTGCGCAGAG
>JANMDE010000485.1:0-2101 GCA_031376105.1 Variovorax sp.
GAGCGAAGGCATGGCCGCCAAGCGCCTCTCCACCGCCTTCGATTCCGTCACGCTCTATGGCGCAGACCCCGCCGTGCGCCCCGATATTTACGGCAAAGTAGGTAACAGCGGCGTGAGCATCGCCACGTTGGATGACATGAAGGTCTTGTATTCCGGCTTTGATTTGTGTAGCCCGACGACGAGCGTCAGCATGACGATCAACGGCCCAGCGCCCACGATTCTGGCAATGTTCATGAACACGGCGATTGATCAGAATATCGACAAATTCAAGCTTGAGAAAGGCCGCGAACCCAACGCGGAAGAACGCGCAGAAATAGAAAAATGGGTCAAGCAAAACGTGCGCGGCACGGTGCAGGCTGATATTTTGAAAGAAGACCAAGGCCAAAACACCTGCATCTTCTCCACCGAATTCAGCCTCAAAGTGATGGGCGATATCGCGCAGTATTTTGTGCAGCACAACGTGCGCAATTTCTACAGCGTATCCATCTCTGGCTATCACATCGCCGAAGCTGGCGCGAACCCAATCTCGCAGCTCGCGTTCACCTTAAGCAATGGCTTTACCTTCGTTGAAGCCTATCTCGCTCGCGGTATGCACATTGACGATTTCGCGCCGAATTTGAGCTTTTTCTTTTCTAACGGCATGGATCCTGAATACACGGTATTAGGCCGTGTGGCGCGCCGCATTTGGGCGATCACGATGCGCGATAAATATGGTGCCAATGAGCGCAGCCAAAAGCTTAAATACCATGTGCAAACCAGTGGCCGCAGCCTGCATGCACAAGAGATTCAATTCAATGACATCCGCACCAGTCTGCAAGCCCTGATTGCGATTTACGACAACTGCAATAGCCTACACACCAATGCGTTTGACGAAGCCATCACCACGCCCACCGAAGACAGCGTGCGCCGCGCCATGGCCATCCAGCTCATCATCAACCGCGAATGGGGCTTGGCGAAGAATGAAAACCCAAGCCAAGGCGCTTTCATCATTGATGAGTTAACAGAGCTCGTCGAAGAAGCCGTGCTCACAGAATTCGAACGCATCAGCGAACGCGGAGGCGTGCTCGGCGCGATGGAAACCGGCTACCAGCGCGGCAAAATCCAAGACGAATCCATGCACTACGAAATGCTCAAGCACACCGGCGAGCTCCCCATCATCGGTGTCAACACCTTCCGCAATCCGCATGGCGATCTCACCCCCGAAACTTTAGAGCTAGCCCGCAGCACCGAAGAAGAAAAGCAAAACCAACTCAAGCGTTTGCAAGATTTCCAAGAAACCCACAAAGCTGAGGCTCCCGCCATCCTGAAGCTCTTGCAGCAAACCGTGATCGCCAACGGCAACGTCTTCGAAGTCCTTATGGAAGCCGTGAGAGTTTGCTCGCTCGGGCAGATCACGACGGCGTTGTTTGAAGTGGGTGGGCAGTATCGAAGGAATATGTAGTTTCTGCGAACTATTGCTTTTGGGCAAACGGCAAATTCAACAACAAATTCTGCGGTTTGAGTTTGAGCAAGCCTTGCTCGTTCATTGCCAAGCCGAGGTAAACGGGTTTGCCTGCCATCTCGGGCAGAGCGTCTTGCGCATGAAGGAAATCTAGGCGGAAGAGGCTGATCAGGCGTTTGAGTTGGCTCTCTTGTAGCGGCTGCTGCTCGTAGAGGGCGTTGAGGAGCTGGGTGGATTCTGTGTCTAAGCCGGTGTGCCAGCGCCAGGAGGCATCTTGCACTTGTGCCAGCGGCGTGATGCGCACTTTTGCGCCTTTGAAATGTTGAATCCAGAGTTCGAGTACGCGGGCCAGCGCTGAAAGGCCGCTGTCTGTGCGGGCGAGGCGGATTTCGAAGCTGTGCGCTTCAGGGCCAACTTGGGCGGCTTGCTCGTGGGTGAGGTCAAGCAGCCAAGTGTGGCGATAGTTTGGTTGCGTTGTGTGGTGTTCGTATGCGGCTGCGGTCTCGCGGGTGAGCACTTGCAGGGTTTGCGAATCGCCGCCTGCCACTTGCATTTTGTTTTGCAAGAGGAATTTGCCGAGATCGCCTAGGCCGCCGGTCTCCTGCTGCGTATCAAGCGCTTCGCGGTCGCCGCTGAGGATGCGGCCTTCATTCAGGGCGA
>JANMDE010000525.1:0-10749 GCA_031376105.1 Variovorax sp.
CAAATTGCTTTGCACCAGCGGCATTCACAAAACCGTAGGCATGCACGCCCCAATAATTGACGCTCGCATAGCTGGCGGGCACGGGTTGAGATGCAAAATGTTTGCCTATCAACAGGATTTCCGGATTGGCATCGTTGAAGGCTTTGACTTTTGCAGGATCAGGCATTTTGGTGACGGGGTCTGGCTGGCGCGATTCAACCAAACCGAGAAACTGCTGCGGTGTAGAAGCGCCAAACACGGGCGCAGAAATATTGCCCATCAGCCATTGCTCGCCACCCGGCAGATTGAATTGCAGCGCCAGATTGCGCTGAGATTTGGCGTTATCAGGCGCTTTCGGATTCGCTCCGCCCACCGAGAAACGCACCACCACGGGAATGGGTCTGCCGCTAAACACAGAAGCCGCCGACAGCGCGCGCGCATCCGACGTGCCCACAAACTCACCGGCAGCGCAAATTCCCTTCGCGCCTGAGCGGCGATAGCCTTCAAATTTGCCGTTGGTGGCTTCAAATTGGTTGATGAAAACCGATGGGTCTACGGGCGCAGCTGTTGCGCCCGAATTGGCTTGCGCCATCGCGCCCAGAGACAAGAAAGCGGCAGCGGCTGCCACTGCGCAAAGAATTGGCGTTTTCATGAGGAAAGACTCCTAGGTTTAAGAAATATAGACAAGCGACGACCAACAGCTTTGCGGGGCGCCAAAGGGCGCATCGCAAGCGTCGATGGGCACTAGTCGTGAGTCGAATGGAATTTCTTACTGGGGCTCTGCCCGAGAGCTCGTATCACGCGCGTCTAGGCGACATTGAGAGGTACATCACCCTGCGCCAGAGATCGACGAAAACGATCAATTACCTTGATCCACCTGTCTTGGTTTGAGCATCTGAGAGATTGGGCCAGCTCGACATTTATCCTTGAGAAATATATCTTCATATTTTCAAGGATATAAAAGCCTTTGAGAGGTCGCTTTCAACCACTGGCTTAGCGAGCAAGGCGAGAAATTTGGTGCGGCTGGCGGGGATCGAACCCACGGCCCTTGGCTTCGGAGGCCAATACTCTATCCACTGAGCTACAGCCGCATGTGGTTTGCATTGTAACTTCGCTGGGGCGAGCGCAGGGTTTACCCCTTTGTTGGCTTCATGCCTCGCTATAATCAAGGGCTATTTCCATTTTCAATCCAAAACCCCCATGAGCGCAGATCACGACAACCACGATGGCCCTATCAAAACTCCTGCACAGGTGCTGGGCACGGTGTTTTTCTCCTTAGTCGCCCCGATTTTCATCATCATCGGCTTGGTGTATTTCGTGGTCTCTTATGCCAAGCCAGGCAGCTCGGGCAGCGATCTCAGTGGCCTGACCCCCGCTGAATTGGCGCAAGGCGTGGAAAAGCGCATCGCAAAAATTGGCATGGTAGAAATTCGCGATGCCAATCGCGCCCTGACCACAGGTGAAGCTGTTTACAAAGCGCAATGTGTGGCCTGCCACGGTGGCGCGGTTGCGTCTGCTCCTAAATTTGGCGATGCCGCCGCTTGGGGCCCTCGTATCAAAACGGGCTACGATGCTCTGCTGACTTCCGCCCTCAAAGGTAAGGGAGCGATGGGTGCTCAAGGCGGCGGCGACTATGAAGATGCCGAAATCGGCCGTGCCGTGGTATACATGACCAATGCCGCAGGCGGCAATTTCCCTGTGCCTGAGCGCGTCAAGCCAGCGGATGCTGCCGCAGCCCCTGTGGCCGCAGCTGCACCCGCCGCTTCTGCCTCCAAGTAATCCCCAACTGTTGCGCCAACAAGCCGCCTTCGGGCGGTTTTTTGTTATGCAGATTGCTTGGCCACGCAACTACAATAGACACTCATGAGTTTAGTCACCCGCTGCACCGCCTGTGGCACCTTGTTCAAGGTGGTGGCTGACCAACTCAAAATTTCTGATGGCTGGGTGCGTTGCGGGCAATGCGCCACGGTGTTTGATGCACAAGCCAATCTGGTCGCGCAGCCCATGCCGCTGGATGCGCCTGTCTCCACATCTTCAAACGCATCTGCCACAGACGCTATCGAAGGCAAAAAATTCGGCGTTGATTCCGTCAGGGATAGCAGCTTCAACCACCAAGATCGCGACGCATTGCTGGCGGCTTTTGAATCCTCACCGAGCGCCCTGGGCGCAGCCCCTCGCTTCGATGCCGCCACTGTGCCCGCCGCTCTGGGAATGCCGCCCTCAGCAACACCGCCCACTTCTTTTTCTGGCTTCTCTTCAGGCTTTTCTATTCGACCGCCCGAAGCCCTGGCCAGCAGCCCGCAGCCCGCTCAATTGGCTGGGCTCAAAGCGGATGCAGGCACCGATTCTTTGCTCGACTCAAAATTAGATTCGCGCTCATTCCGTCCGGGCGTGTTACGTGACACCGGCGAGATTGATAGCGAAACGGGGCCTTCCAGCAGCAGCTGGGCTGCTTCTGAATACCCCTCGCAAGGCATCAGCTACGCCACCAATGACCACAGCATTTCCGTCAGCGCTGAGCCCACCACCCTGAATACACCGCCCAGAGACACGTCGTTGCAGCCCTCGTTGCCTGATGTTGATCTGCTTGGCCCCAACACCACACCCACCTTCGTGGCGCAGGCTCAGCGGGCCAAGCGCTGGCGCTCGCCTTGGGTGCGACTCGCGCTTGGCCTGATCTTGCTTGGCCTCTTGGCGGGCTTGGGCTTGCAGGTGGCTTTGCAAGAGAAAGACCGCATTGCCGCCCAATGGCCACAAGCCAAGCCTTGGCTACAGCAAATATGCGCCTATGCAGGCTGTCAGGTGCAGCCCTTAAAGCGCATCGAATCCATCACCGTGGATGCCTCTAGCTTCAACCGCATCAACAAAAACAATGCCCAACTGGAAGCCGCGACACAGAGCTATCGATTGAGCGTCACGCTCAAAAACACTGGCCCGCTGCCCGTGGCGCTGCCGCATGTGGAGCTGAGTTTGCAAGATGCGCAAGATCAGCCGATCTTGCGCCGCGTACTCTCGCCCGCCGATTTAGGCACCAATCTGCCAGCGCTTGCCCCCGCGCAAGACATGGCGGGCATCCTCACGCTGCAAGTGGATGCCGCGCAGCTTGCTGGCAACCGCATCAACGGCTACCGCGTGCTCGCCTTTTATCCCTGATTTTTAACTTTTGAAATAGCACCAACCCCATGTCTGCCATCATCTGCGGCTCGATTGCCATTGACACCATTCTCACCTTCATGGGCGATTTCGCGGAGCAAATCCTGCCCGATCAAATTCACAAGCTCAACGTGTCGTTTTACGTGCCCGGCATGCGCAAAGAATATGGCGGCTGCGCTGGCAACATCGCCTACGGCCTGAAGCAATTGGGCGGCGACCCGCTGCCAATGGCCGCCGTCGGGCCTGACGCAAGCGACTATTTAGACCGTTTTAAAAAGATGGGCATCGACACACGCCTCGTGATGATCGACAACAGCAGCTACACCGCTTTGTGCACCATCATGACCGATCGCGCCAACAACCAAATCACCGGCTTTCATCCCGGCGCGATGGCCAATGCGCACAACAACAGAATTCAGCCTGATGAAAAGACCAAAGGCGTACACATGGGTATCATTTCGCCGGATGGCCGCGACGGCATGTGGGAACACGCGCATCAATTCAAGGCTGCTGGCATTCCTTTTTTGTTTGATCCCGGCCAGCAACTGCCTGTGTTCAATGGTGCCGAGCACCGCGAGATCATTGAGATGGCCGACTACGTCACGGTCAACGATTACGAAGGCGCGCTGCTCACCGAGAAGACCGGTTGGAGCATGGCCGAGGTGTCCACCAAGGTCAAAGGCTTGGTCGTCACGCTGGCTGATCAGGGCTGCGAGGTCTGGACGAACGGCAGCAAAGTCCATGTTCCCGGCATCAAGGCCACCGCTGTGGTGGATCCCACGGGTTGCGGCGATGCCTTCCGCGCCGCTTTACTTTTTGGCCTTGAGCGCGGCTGGGATTTAGTGCGCTGCTGTGAGCTGGGCAACAAAGTAGGCGCTATAAAAATAGCTTCACAAGGCGGCCAGAATTACACGCTGGATCGCGCGGCGCTGGGGCTATGAGCTTGTTAGTTTAAGCGTTCACCACAATGCGTGCCGTCTACGATCAACCCCGTTGGTATCAGCGTATTTTGCCGCTGTTTCAGGGTTTTGACGGCCCGCTTTCGGTCGCCGTGCTGCTGCTGGCCGTGTCGGGAATGCTGGTGATGTATTCCTCGGGCTACGACCACGGCACGCGCTTTGTTGATCATGGCCGCAATATGCTGATTGCTGGCACGATTCTCTTTATCGTGGCGCAGGTTTCACCGCAGCGCATCATGAGTTTTGCAGTGCCGATTTATGTGGCGGGTGTGGCCCTCTTGATTGCTGTCGCGTTGTTTGGCATCACGAAAAAAGGGGCTACGCGCTGGGTGAACGTGGGCATCACAATCCAGCCCAGCGAGATTTTGAAGATCGGCCTGCCTTTGATGTTGGCTTGGTGGTTTCAAAAGCGCGAAGGGCAGCTGCGTCCCTTAGACTTTATCGTGGCGGCGGTGCTGCTGGCCATTCCTGTTGGGCTGATCATCAAGCAGCCCGATTTGGGCACGGCGCTGCTCGTGTTGTTTGCTGGTTTGGCGGTGATTTTTTTTGCAGGTTTGCCTTGGAAACTGATTGCGCCCCCGGTGATTTTGGGTGTGATCGGAATGATTTTGATCGTGGTGTTTGGCGACACACTCTGCGAAGACGGCGTGAATTGGCGTGTGCTGCATGAATACCAGCGCCAGCGCATTTGCACCTTGCTTGATCCCACGCGCGACCCGCTGGGCAAAGGCTTTCACATCATTCAAGGCATGATCGCTATTGGCTCGGGCGGCGTATTTGGCAAAGGCTTCATGCAGGGCACGCAAACGCATCTGGAATTTATCCCCGAGCGCACCACCGACTTCATCTTCGCAGCGTTTTCTGAGGAGTTTGGGCTGCTCGGCAATCTGATGCTGATCGGCTGCTACACCTTCTTGATCATTCGCGGTCTGACGATTGCGTTAGATGCACCCACCATGTTTTCGCGCTTACTCGCAGGCGCAGTCACCACGATTTTCTTCACCTATTCTTTCGTCAACATGGGCATGGTCAGCGGCATCCTGCCCGTGGTCGGCGTGCCTCTGCCCTTCATCAGCTATGGCGGCACGGCGATGGTCACGCTGGGTCTGGGCTTGGGTATTTTGATGTCAATTGCCAAATCCAAACGCTTGATGCAAACCTGAGCCCAGCATGAGTCAAAGCGTCAGCATCATCGGCGTGGGCAATATGGGCGGCGGCATGGCGCTTAATTTACTGTCGCGTGGCTATACGGTCTATGTGCACGATGTGGAGGCCGTTAAAGTGCAGTCTTTATGCGAAAAAGGCGCTCTTGCCCTTATGGAATATAAAGAGTGCGCTATTCAATCGATAGTAACTATTGTGGCAGTCGTGACGGCGGCTCAGGCGCAAGATGTGCTTTTTGGTGAATCGGGTTTGACGGCTGCTGCGCCGCAAGCCTTGCAGCATCACACCGTGATGCTTTGCCCCACCATCTCACCCCAAGATGCGGAGCGGTTTGCCGATCAGCTCGCAGCGCATGGCATTCATAGCATCGACGCGCCCATGTCGGGCGGCCCGCTGCGCGCGCAAGAAGGCAGTATGAGCATGATGCTGGCTTGTGAAGATGCTGTGTTTACGCAGCATGAAGCGCTGCTGCGCGATCTGTCGTCCAAGCTCTTTCGCATCAGCGAAAAACCAGGCGACGGCGCGCGCACCAAGCTCGTGAACAACTTGCTTGCCGCCATCAACCTCGCAGGTGCAGCCGAAGCCATTGCCATGGCGCAAAAAATGGGTTTAGATGCAAGCCGCACCTTGGATGTGATCGAGCAGTCCAGCGGCCAAAGCTGGATCGGCTCAGACCGCATGCGCCGCGCCCTTGCCGGCGACGACACACCGCGTGCCCATGTGAGCCTGCTGGCCAAAGACACGCAACTGGCTCTCGCTGCTGCCCGTGCAATTGATCTCGATCTGCCACTTGGCCAGCAGGCCACAGCGGCCTTTGCTCGTGCGCTCGAAGCCGGTTTGGCGCAGCACGACGATGCCGCTTTGCTCAAGATGCTACAAAGCAAAGCCTAAGCGGCCTGCAAGGCAAGCGAATATCAGCTCACTCTCCATCCCAAGGCAGCATCAAAGTGATCATGCTGAGCTTGGCAAACTCTGGGGCAAATTCGTCGATGATGTCTTGCGGATTAGGGCAAAGCGTAGCATCGGTGATGAGGCCAAATTGCACGCCGCCGCCGTAAGAGAGGATGCTCACGCCCATGCCCACATCACCGGCTTGGGGCACCCAAAACATGATCTCGTCAATCGTGGCGCCGAGAAAGGTGTGTTTCTCGCGCGGGCCAGGCACATTGGTCATCACGGCCGTGGTTTTCTTCGCGTAGAGATTGAGCATCGCATCTTGCACCGGCTTGAGCATCATGCCAGCCACGGCGAGCAAACTGAAAGCGAGCAAGGGCTGGTAGCTGCTTTTGAGTTCGTTCATGCGTTTGCGCACTTCAAACACGCGATCAATCGGATTGTCGATGCCAATGGGCAGTACGAGTGCTGCCAAGCCAAAGCGATTGCCCAGTTTGTAAGCCTGCTCGATGGGGCGCAAATTCACCGGCACCATGGCGCGGATTTCTTTGCCTTCGACCTCATCGCCTAAATTTTTCAAATATTCGCCAATCGCACCGGCCACGCAGGAGAGCAGCACATCATTGATCGAGCAGCCGAGTGCCTTGCCCACCGCCTTCACATCTTCCAGAGGAATCGGCGCACACCATGCCACCTGCTTGGTGTACCCTGGCTTGCCTTTGAGACGCGTGGGCGAATCGTTGGGCATGAGCGCCATCGCGCCCAAATCTTTCATGATCTTGCCACCTAAGCGCGCCATGTCGAGGCTGCCAGCCAAGCCCTTTTGCGGGTCGGACAACATATCCATAGCGCGTGCAGCGCTCACGCCAGCCAGGTCGATGGCTCTGGACGCCTGCGCTGTGAGAGGTTTGATCAAATGCTGCGTGATCCAGTCTTGCGTCGTTTCTTCTGAAGATTTTTTCTTGCGCTCCGGGGGCTCTAAGCCGCCGTCCATGATGGACATCGTCACCGAGATCAGCGCAATGCCGTCGGCAATGCAATGATGAATGCGCGCAATCAGCGCTGAGCCTGATGTGCCGTCGGGCAGCGTGTAATTTTCAATCAAATGAAATTGCCACAGCGGGCGTTTGGGATCAAGCGGCGTGGTGGCAAGCTCAGCCACTCGGGTTTGAAAAGCTTGCTGTGCAGTTTGGCCTTTGACAATGGCCAGCTTCTCGGGAACGATGTGGTTGTCAATGTCAAATTTGCGATCTATCACCCAAGTCGCGCCCGCCGAGTCTTCCACCACACGCTGCTTGAAGCGGCGGTATTTGAGCAGCTTTTCCGTGACCCGCGTGCGCATGGCTTCCACCTTGATGCCCGGGCGCAACACCCACACGCCAACGATCATCATCAGGTTGTGCGGCGTGTCCATGCGCAGCCAGGCCGTGTCAACCTTGGTCATGCGCTCGCCTGTGAGCCCGAGCGTGCCGCCCACGGCGTTTTGCACGTTTTTGCCCATTTTGCGAGCCGCTTTGCCGGCTGTGGCAGCGGTTTGCCCTGCATCTGCGGCTTGCCGGGCGACGATTTCTGCAAAGTCTTGCGCCAGCAATTCGGCCTCTTGGGCGATGAAGCGTGTCACCATGGGGGCGTTCTCCGATACAACAGTTTCTTCAGGTAATCCCCCTATTGTGGCCTGTTTGCCTACGCTAAGATACAAAGCGCTAACCCTAATTTCTTCAGGAGAACACCCATGGCCACCAAAGCCCAATTTGAAAAAGCTGCCGCAGATTCCAAAAACCTGTCTGAGCGCCCCGACAACGCGACCATGCTACAAATTTACTCGCTCTACAAGCAAGCCAGCGTGGGTGACAACGAAGAGAAAAAGCCCGGCTTCACCGACATGGTCGGTCGTGCCAAATGGGATGCATGGAACAAAATCAAAGGCACCAGCACCAAAGATGCCATGCAACAGTATGTGGACTTGATTGAGTCGCTGAAATAAAGCTCACTTAAGCTGGCTGCCCTTTTAGAACAGGTATAGTTAGCTATTAAATAAATAGCAAGGCTTGAGCGTGAAAACGCTCAAGCTTTTTTCTTTGGCGCGGCCTTCTTGGCAGCTGCGGTCGCTTTTTCAGCGCTTTTGGCCAGCAGTGCATCGAGGTTTTTCTCAATCTCGGATTCGATCTTGCCTTTGAATGCCCCGAGCAAAAAGCCCAGCTTGGCATGCAGATCAAAGCCGGTGGCGGTGACGGCGAGCGTGCCTTCCACGCCACTGCGCTTGAACTGCACTTCGTCTGCCGTTTTACCTTCTTCGTAAGTGCATGCCATGTCGAGCTTTTTCTCGGCGTGCTCGGCCCATTGGTAAGCGATCTTGCGGGCTTCGGGCAAGCCGAGCGCGTGTTTGCGGGTGATTTTGATATCGGGCATAGCGTGTCTCCTAGGAATGATTCCATTTCCAGATCATTTCTAGACTAGGCGCGGCGACGAAGGCAGTGCTTCAGCACGGCTTGGAGCTGCAACGACGTGTAGGAATGATTTGGAAATGGAATGGGGTTTATTTTGTCATGTCTGTAAGGGCTTTGCGGCGCTCGTCTTTGGGCAAGGCAGTGATGCTTGAAATTGCTTGGTAAAAAGCAGGCCAGTTCTTACCTTGCTTTTCAAACACGGCTTCAAACTGTGGCACGAGTTCGTCATAGGCCGCTAATGCGCCCAAGCTGGCATTGTTGGCTTGCGCAATAAACCGGTCATACCCGGCAAAACCGCCCCAACTTTGCTTGAGCTGCGCGTATTCATCACGCAACTGTTGCATCGCCATTTGCTTCTCAAATGCTATTGATTTTATAGCATACTGTTGAGCATTTATAGGGGAATTTGGCTGATTTTTCTTATAAATCTGGCTTAAACGCTCACGTGCGCGCAAGGTGAGCGCACGAAACTCGCGGCGCTTGTTGTCAAACTCGGCATATTCCTTTTTTGCCGCTTCCGAGCCGTTTTTAGCAAGCCACTGCTGCCCGCCCACGCGCTCGACGGCGGTTGCAAAGGATTCGTTGAACATGGTGTCATCCTTCACATACAGCACCTGATGCGCCAGCTCATGAAAAATCATTCTGGCCAGCTCTCCTTCCGGGTAGGTGATGAAGGTTGACAGCAGCGGATCGCCGCCTACCCAATTGAGGTAGCCCAGCGTGGAATACGCGGGCACGCCGTAGACATTCACCTCATAGCCTTCGGCCTTGACTCTCTCAGCCTCCGCTTTCGCATCGGCCTCGGTGTAATACCCGCGATAGCCCACGCAGCCCACCACGGCAAAGCACCAGGTTTTGAGTTGCAACGAATACGCTGGCGCAGCCACCACATTCCACACCACGGCGCTGCGCTTTAAATCGGCATAGCGGCGGTAGCTCGCATTGCTGGGCAACGCCAGCTCTTCGGATGCAAATGCGCGGATGCGCTGCGCCAGCTGCAAGCGGCGTTTGGTGGCCTCGGGCGTTTGCGGATCATCCAGCCAGTCTTTCACCGGCCTGGCCGCATTCATCACCGCGATATGACCTTGCGTGTTTTGCCAGTAGTAGCCTAAATTGCTGCAACCCGACGACCCCAACACTCCTAAAATAATAGCTAACAATGCAGATAATATAAGGGCAATCGGCCGTTTTCTCATAAAACTCTGCGCGTTAAACCACATCTTTGCTCACCTGCACCGCGCAGTCATAAAACACGGGCCCGCGGCCCATGTCGGTGAGGCGTTGGCTGGTGAGTTCGTTGACGTTTTTGCCGTCGAGCCCCATTTTTCGCCACCAGATACCCAGACCATGAACCACGCCGGGGCGGGCACGCTGGCTGATCTGTGCTTTGCAGCGATAGCTGCCGCGCTCGTTGAAAATGCGCACAATGCTGCCCTCTAGAATGCCGCGCTCCTGTGCGTCTTGCTGATTGATTTCTAGCAGTGGCTCGCCTTCCATATCACGCAGGCTTTTCACGTTCACGAAGGTGGAATTGAGAAAATTGCGAGCAGGCGGTGAGATCATGGCCAGCGGATAGCGGGTGTCAGTGCCTGCTGTTTCGTAATTCGTCACATGATCGGGCAAGCCGTGTACTTTGCTTTCAAATTCGCATTGGCCAGAGGCCGTGGGGAATGCGCCTTGTGTAAACGGCGCATCAGGCAGCTTCAAAGGCGCAAAGCCGTCCGTCAGCAATTGATCAAAGTCCACGACGCCATCAAAGGCGATTCGGCACATCGCCTCGTCGCTCTCTTCAAAGCAAGCATCTTTGAGCTCCATGTGCGCAGCCAGCTCGCGGAAGATTTGCGTATTCGGCTTGGCCTGGCCAACAGGCGCGATGGCCGGTTGGTTGAGCATCACATCGGTGTGACCATACGAGAGATGCACATCCCAATGCTCGAGCTGCGTGGTGGCGGGCAAGATGTAATCGGCGTAATCAGCGGTGTCGGTTTGGAAATGCTCCAAAACGACGGTGAAAAGATCGTCCCGCGCAAAACCTTGCACCACTTTGCCGCTCTCGGGCGCGACAGCCACCGGATTGCTGTTGTAGACAATCACGGCTTCGATTTTTGAGCCGAATTCTGACGAGGAGCCGCGCAATAGATCATCGCCAATCG
>JANMDE010000103.1:0-1844 GCA_031376105.1 Variovorax sp.
ACCGAGATTCACCCCAGCAGTACAGACACAGGCCAGATCGGTAAAACCTCAGGCTACATGAGCCCCGGCGAGAGGGCCCGCCTGCTGCGCAAGCGCTCAGGCGAAGTCAGCAGCGTGCAGCTGGCAGGCAGCCGCTTGCTCACGCGCGAAGCCATGATGGCGCAGGCTTTGGCCACCTATTCACAAAGCCGCGTCACTTGATACGCTCAGGGATCTCAGCGCAGTTTTACAATCGACAGACTTATGCCGATTGATCACGACACGCTTGCCCCATCTTCACCCAGCCTTTCAGCCGTGGAACACCCGCGCCACATCCGCAGCTTTGTGCGCCGTGCGGGGCGGCTCACCGTCGGGCAAGCCAAGGCGCTGGAAGTCTTGGGGCCTCAATACCTCATTGCTTTTGAAGACAAAATGCTCGATGCGGCGGCTATCAGCGCTCATTCAGTCACTATTAATTCAATAGCAAACTCTTTATATAATATAAGGGCGAATGGCTCAAATAGCCTTCAAACCCTTAGCAAAATCGTGTTTGAGATCGGTTTTGGGATGGGCGAGGCCACTGCGCATATTGCTACCGTGTTGCCAGACACACTCTTCCTAGCCTGCGAAGTGCATGAGCCCGGCGTGGGCGCTTTGCTCAAGCGGATTGAAGAACAAAATATCAGCAATATCCGCATCATCTCGTTTGATGCCGTGCAGGTCTTAGACAAGATGATCCCCAAAGCCAGTCTTGACGGCATTCATATCTTTTTCCCCGATCCGTGGCATAAAAAGCGCCATAACAAACGCCGCCTGATCCAGCCGCCTTTCGTCGCCAAGCTCGTTCAACACATCAAGCCCGGCGGCTACCTGCATTGCGCCACCGACTGGCAGCCTTACGCCGAGCAAATGCTCGAAGTGCTCACAGCTGAGCCTGCGCTGAAAAATACGGCAGCAGACTACGCTGACAAGCCGCATTACCGCCCACTCACCAAATTTGAAAACCGAGGCATCAAGCTCGGCCATGGCGTGTGGGATCTCGTTTTTCAGAAAATCTAAAGCATGAGCATGAGCAAAGACAAACCCGATCCCGCCAAAGCCAACGCGCTCTACAGCCAAGCCCTGCCCGCTTTCAACGCCAAGCAGTTTGACGAAGCCTATCGCCTGTGTGGCGAATCGCTGGCGGCAGATCCTGATTGCGCCGACGCGCTCGAATTGCTGGGTGCAATTCATGCCGCTAAAGAAGAGCGCGCGATGGCGCTGCCCTTTTTCGAGCGCGCCGTCAAACTCGCGCCGCATGTGGCGCAGTTTCACTACAACCTCGGTGTCATTCACCATGAGCTCAGCCGCTTCCCCCAGGCCATGCGCAGCTACCACCAAGCCCTGCGCATTCAGCCTGAGCACAACGCTTCGCTCTCCAACTACGGCGATCTGCTTCGCCGGCATGACCAATTGGAAGCTGCCCGCGATCATTTGGAGCGCCTGCAAAGCATTGAGCCGGAAGCCAAAGGCCTGCCGCTCAAACTCGCCCTGACCTACTTTGGCCTCAAAGAATACGAGCTGGCAGACAAATATTTCGTAGAAGCGATCAAAGATCCAAAAGAGCCTGCCGTCGTTCATTGGGAATATGCGCATTATTTGCTTTTAAAGAAGCGCTTTGCCGAAGGTTGGGCCAGCTATGAGCATCGCAGCGAATGCTCGACCTTCAACAGCGTTTATCACTTCCCCCACAAGCAGCCGCTTTGGAACGGCGAAAGCCTCAAAGGCAAGACGCTGCTGGTGCATCGCGAGCAAGGCTTGGGCGATGAAATCATGTTTGGCAGCTTGCTGGAAGAATGCACGCGCGAGGCCGAGCGCGTCATCAT
>JANMDE010000540.1:0-10304 GCA_031376105.1 Variovorax sp.
GTACAGTTTGTAGACGCACCCATGAGCCCGGCATCCGCCCTAGAAACCTTGCCCCCCGCCCAAGCGCAACTGTTGGTGCAAAAAATTAACACGCTGGAAGCCACCCAAGGGCTTCCGAGCATCAAATTGCCACCCCGAAAATCGCTCGACTCGCCGCGGCAAGCCAACGAGGTTTAACTCAGTATCCCGGCTTGGCACCCGGGCGGCGCTTAGCAAACAAACCCGCCGATTTGGCACCTTGCTTCTTAAAACGCTCGCGCCGAGCCACCTTGGGATCAACACGCAAGGGGCGATAGATCTCCAAACGGTCTTGATCAACCAGCACATGATTCAAGGCCACATTTTTCCCCCACACCCCCAGTCGCTGCGCTTTAGAAATGCTTTCAAAATTGGCCTGAAGCGCGCCCGCAGCCAGTGCATCACGCACGCTCGCGCCGCAAGGCAGGCGCAACACACAGGTATGCAAACGGCGCGGCGCAGGTGAATAGACAATCATGATCCGAATTTGAAGCTGCATGTTCATGCGCCATAGATCACTTCAGCACGTTTGACAAAGGCATCTACCAAATTGGAGGCAATCCGCTCAAACACTGGCCCCACGAGCGCAGCCATGGCGGTATTGTCAAAGTCATAGCTCATTTCTAGTTCCACCTTGCATGAAGCCAATTGAGCGTTGCCTACCGGGGAATATCGCCATCGGCCATCCAGCCGAGAAAAGGGGCCCTGCACCAAACGCAGCTCGTCTTCAAGCACGCCGCCCGGCAAATGCGTATGCGTGTTGCGTGTAGAAAACTTTTGCCGCAAGCCATTGAAGCTCAGGCCAATTTCTGCGGTTTGGCCATCTGCATGCCGTTGCAGTATGCGCGCTTGATCACACCAAGGGAGAAACTGAGGATAGCTGGCCACATCCGAGACGAGGTCAAACATCTGCTGTGCGCTGAACCAGATGAGCACGGATTTGTGGATGGAATTCAAGAGGAAAGCTGCGCCAATACAATCATGCCTCCATTGTAATTTCCTTCACCGACTTCATTTGCTCTTTATGGCCAAACCCAAGACCGATCCTGTTGGCCGCATCGCCGACAATAAAAAAGCCGCCTTCAACTACTTTTTCGAAGAGCGGTTTGAATGCGGTATGGTGCTCGAAGGCTGGGAAGTCAAAGCCGCGCGCAGCGGAAAAGTGCAGCTCACCGATGGCTATGTGATCATCCGAAATGGCGAGTTGTTTGTGATGGGCTGCCAGATCAACCCTCTAAAAACGGCCTCGACACACGTCAACCCCGATGCGGTGCGCAGCCGTAAGTTGCTCATGCACAAATTAGAAATCCGCCGCCTGATCGGAAAAGTGGAACAAAAGGGCTACACCCTCGTCGCCCTCAATCTACACTGGAAATCTGGCCGCGTGAAATGCGAAATTGCCTTGGCCAAAGGCAAAGCCGAGCACGACAAACGCGACACGATCAAAGACCGCGAAGGCAAGCGCGAAGTCGAACGTGCCATGAAAACCAACAACCGCTGAGGCTTATTTCGCCGGCATTGAAATAATTTTCTCGCCAGAGGGTGTCGTGACTTTCTCGCCAATGGTTGGCGCGGCAATAGGCGCATCACCTACTCTGATAGCAATACTGGCGACCGATGTTTTACTGTCTTGCGTAGTCGTCAGGTAGATAAAGTGCAAGCCGTCGGAATCTGGTGTGACCACGACAGTTTGATAGGTTTTCCCTGGTTTGGTCAAAGGCATATCCAAGCCAGTACTGCTCTTTTGCCAAGCAGCACCCGCGTTTAAGTTGAGAGACTTGTCAACGCGAAGCGATGCCAACGCCTCTCCGCCAGAGGCGAGCTCGATTTGCACGCGAACGGCTTGGCCAACCCGAGGTTCACTCAAAATACGGTAACGCAGTTGTACGCCAGAGCCGTTGTGTTTTTGAGTCACCCGCAGCCAAGGCTTGCCTTGTTTGCTGGTTTTTTCGAGCGCAGGCTTGGCTGAAGACACTGACTTTTCGTGGGCGAAGGTATGGGAACTGGTTGACACAGCCACCAACGTCATCACGCTTAAAAGAAAATGTTGTTTCATGATCGGTTGTCTTTCATTGGATGGCGATGGTGAAGCAAGGCTGCGTGCTTGCCACATTGTTGTAGTCGTAGATGATTAAAACGTAGTTGCCTGATTCGAGGTTGACGCTGGCGCTTTCCACACTAGAAACGGCCGTATCAAAGCGCCCAACCAAAACTCCTCCCTCCCGCAAGATCACAAAATCAGTGTCAGCGGCCAAAGCAGATGCACTGATTTGGAAATTTTTCACGCCAGCCGAAGCGACGTTAAATGTCGCATAAGTAAAGCGCCCCAGTTTGTTGGCCGCATCGAACGCATCGAAGTTTGAGGTGACGCAGGCCGCGCCCCCTGAGATCGTGACACTGGGAGATCCATGCATACTGATTGTGCGATACATGGGTAGCGTCAAAGCTGAGCCGCCGTTGTTGGTCTCGTTGTTGCCAAAGGCGTTACTGAAATTATTAATATTCTCAGACGCAAGAAGGCCATTCAAAATGGCTGTCACAGTTCCCGCTTGCGTCGCTTTCAGAGCGCTGGCAAACGAATGAATATGTGTTGTTGCCAATCCATTCTTAAAGGTGCTGCCAGACAAGGTGTTGTGAATCGGTGCGAATCCAGCCTGTCGATTCAAATCCCAAAAGATGGTCTGAATGGAAGACTCACGAAACCAGCCTTTCGGACCTGCGCCCGTGTAGCCTGTATTCAATGCAAAGGCAAAACCGCCTGCTTGACCCGGATTGAATGAATCTTTGTAGGTGTTGGTATTCAGTGCAATGCCCGACCACGCATTTCCCCAGCCCTCGCTGAATGCAACGCGACGATCCAGGCGGTCGTCGTTGCCGCCATGGCTTCCACCCGAAGAATCGTCTCTGCTGAAAGCGCTTTGGTAATAGTGCCCCCACTCATGCGCCACCACCGATGCATCGTATTCGTCTGTATCGTCATTTTCTTTGCCTAAGACGTAGAGCTGGCGTGTGAGCGACGAGCCTACGATCATGTCTCGGAAAAAGCTGGTGCCAATCAACCCCAACGACAGATCACCCTCGCTGGTGCCGTTGTTGATGCTCCAAAATACTTGCAGGGGAGGAAAGACCGCACTGGGATGAGCTTCCAAGACTTTCTGCTGGCTTTGATACACAGTGTCTAGAATCGCAAAGGGCGCAGCACTACGCGAACTGCTGTAGGCAAATCCACCCCAGCCAGAGCCAGCCAACACATCACGGTTCAGACCCACACCAGAGTTAAAACTTGCTGACTCCAAGGTGTAAAGTGCGTTGCCGTTGGTGTTGTCCATCACGCGGACATCCCACTGAGCTGCGCCAGTGGTCTGCTTAAGTTCTGCACGCACACGAATGCTCAATGTGCTGCTCCCTGGTGCGTTGGTAAAGGCGTATTGGCCCGTCGTACTGGACTGAACTGTGGCCAAAACCGCCGCGCCGCTCAGCAGCTCCACGGTCGCACCACGAATGGGCAATGCGACGATGTTGGCGTAGTTAAGTGCGCCATTAGAAAAACTACCCACACGTTCGTAACTGATATTGCCTTGCACGGTCACCGGCGGCCCAGAAGCAATGATGGGAGCGGGCTCTGTATTGCCTGTGGGAGTGGCAGTTCCACCCCCACCGCCACCGCAGGCCACACATAACAAAGAGACTACACCCCAAAGAAGTGAGCGAAAGAGTGTTTGATGCATCGGAGGTTCCCTATGAGTTCTGAGGCCAGAATGCCCATCAGGATGACGATAACACTCGGAGCGAGGCGTGAATGCTAAAAAGTGCAGCTTTGTAAGTTAAATTTTCAGATTTTTACAAACCCACGCGATGCGCGCCTTCACAGCTGACAACTGAGTTTCTGAAGTAAACATTCCGGATCGACCACGCACGCCGCCCCACGCGCAGCGGCTTGATAAAAGAATGTAGATGCCTTTTGATTGTGCGCAGATCAAGGCGGATTGCAAAGCATCGCTGATCGTTCCGTTGCCGGTAGCAGCCACCACGATGGCACGCAAAGGATCATCGGGCGTTGATGCGTGGAGCAAGGCATTGACGATACTGCCGGTGGCATGGCTGTGGTTGAGTATGAGTTCCACACGTGGCCAGTGCACCGATATGCTGCTTTTATTTACTATCATTTCAATAGCTAACTGTTTATATTCTATATGGGCAACTGGCCTATTTTCCTCAAATATTTGCTCCGCATGGCTGCTCCAGCGCACTTGAGCATCTTCTACCTTCGCCATGCAGCCAGGCTCACCCAATGCCACATCACCGCTAGAAAACGCATTGAGCGCATAGCTGTGCATCTTCTGTACAAACACCGCGTGATGGACATCGCCCGCACACACCGCAAGCACGCCTCGTGCTTTTGTATCAAGCGCCAGCGTCACCGCATCGGTTAAATTGCGCGGCCCATCTGCCTCTTGGCTCGTCGCTGGTCGCATGGCGCAGGTGAGCACGATGGGTTTGGTTTGCAGTTCGGGCGGGATCATCAGATGCAAAAAATAAGCCGTTTCTTCCAGCGTGTCGGTGCCATGCGTGATGACGATGCCGCGAACCCGCTGCTGTGCCAAGAAATAAATAGCGCGCTGGGCAATGCGCAGCATGGTGGCGAAATCCATGTCTTTGCTATCGACCTGCACCACTTGCTCACTCACCAAAGTGTGGCCGTCTAAAGCCTTATGCAGCCCGGGTACGCCTTGCAGCAACGTAGCCACGCTGATTTGCGCAGCTGTGTAGCCGGTGTGGTCCGTGCTGCTTGCCGCGGTGCCAGCGATCGTGCCGCCCGTGCCTAAAACGATGAGTTCTGGGGTCATGTAAAAAATATTTTCAAAAAATCTTGCCAGCACAGAAAAACTGGGCTAATATCCAGTTACTGGATGCACCATCAGGCTGTTTTCAATCGCAGTTGCCAGCAGCGAGGTGGGCATCCAGTCAACTTATCCTACAACAGGAGTTCACCATGTTCGACAGCCCCAAATTGACCGCCCGCCAGCAACAGATTTTGACGCTCATCCAAACCACGATCGAAAAAACCGGCTCGCCGCCCACGCGCGCCGAGATCGCCACAGAGTTTGGTTTCAAATCGGCCAACGCCGCTGAAGAGCATTTGCAAGCCCTGCATCGCAAAGGCGCCATCGAGCTGCTACAAGGCACTTCGCGCGGTATCCGCCTGCGCGGCGAAACACTGCGCGCCATCCATGAAAATCGCAGCAAGCAATTTGGTCTGCCCCTGCAAAGCCTGATGCAGCTGGCGCTTCCGCTGATTGGCCGCGTAGCCGCAGGCTCGCCAATTCTTGCGCAAGAGCATATTGATCATACGTATTACATCGAACCCAGCATGTTCCCCACCAAGCCTGATTACCTGCTCAAGGTGCGCGGTATGAGCATGCGAGATATCGGCATCATGGATGGTGATTTGCTCGCGGTGCAAGCCACCAAAGACGCGCGCAATGGCCAAATCGTTGTCGCCCGCATTGGCGAAGATGTCACCGTCAAACGCTTTCAGCGTAATAAAAACATCATTGAGCTGCATCCAGAAAACCCCGATTTCAAAACCATCATCGTCGAGCCAGGGGAGCCATTTGAAATTGAAGGCCTAGCTGTCGGCCTGATTCGTAATTCCTTCATGATGTAAGCGGAGATCACCGTGATGGCTTCGTCAAACAACCTCTTCAGCCAATTGCTTTTGCCGTTGCAAGGCGTGGTGGATTTTTTCTCGCCGCCCGTGCCTTCGTCTTACTCAGGCTCAGTCATCGGTGTGCAACCCCGTTTGGCCAAAGCACCTGCTTTGCCGCAACGCATACAGCCCAAACGTGCGCAAGCATCCATTCAACCTGCAGGTATTCGCCTCGTAGGGCAAGGGTTGATGGGTCAGATGGCGAGCGCCACTGAGGGCATGACAGCCGCTCAAATTTTGCGCTCACGCCGTGCGCAAGACGGCCGCATCGTGATTTCAGGGCGCATGCGCGATGTCTGCGCCGAGCTAGATCGCTTGTGCGCTGAGCCTGCGTAAGCAGCTTGCATATATTGCCTCACAACACCTCGCTACGCCTCACCAAGTTCCACCACGAATCGCTATTTATTCAATAGCAAACTATATAGGTTTTATATCGGCAATCGGCCTATTTCACTTATGTTTTCAGAATACAGAGTTAGGCATAGCCGCCAAACAGTTCCAGCACTGCTCAAAGCCGCCCTCCACCTGCTCGCCACAACCTTGGCACACCCATCTGCGCTGTGGCATGCGTTGAATCTCAGCAAACGCCGACTTAGCGCGCTCCAGTTGCGCATCGTCTTGCACCCAAATCTCGGGCAGGCATTGGTCAGGCGGTAAATCCCCCGCAGCACCACTCAAAAAATAGCGCTGCATATTGGCCTTGATGCCTTGGTCAAGCAGCATATCCACCCAAAGCTGGGCAATCGCAATATTGGGTGCTTGGCCGATTTTTTTCATACAGCCAGCATATCATTGCGCCTATGAACCTCTACATCATCACTGGCGCATCTCGTGGCATGGGATTGGCCATGGCGCGCCAACTCATTTTGCCGGGCAACCACCTCGTATGCATCTCTCGCCAACAAAGCGCTGAGCTTGAAGCGCTTGCCGCCGAGCAGCGCGTCCCTCTTGAGCAATGGCGCTGCGATCTGGCCGATGCTGAGCCCGTTGCCGATCAGCTTCAGTTTTGGCTCGCTGCGCGAGACCGCGAATTCGAAAGCATCACCCTCATCAACAACGCTGGCGTGATTCCCAGCATTGCGCCGCTCTCAGACGTGCCCGCGCAAGAACTGACTCGCGCCCTGCGCGTTGGCATCGAAGCCCCGATGCTCTTAAGCGCCGCTTTCTTGAAGGCCAGCGCCGCATGGCCCATCCCTAAGAAAGTGCTCAATATTTCCTCTGGGCTCGGCCGCCGCGCCATGGCCGCCCAAGCGGGTTACTGCGCCGCCAAAGCCGCCATGGATCATTTCACGCGCTGCTTGGCATTAGAAGAAGCCTCCAAGCCGCATGGTGCCAAAGTCTGCTCGATTGCGCCCGGCGTGATCGACACCGACATGCAAGTGCAATTGCGCAGCGCTCCAGATGCAAATTTCCCCGACAAAGCCGCCTTCGTCGGCATGAAGGACAACGGCAGCCTAAGCAGCCCGTTTGATGCTGCCGACCGTTTGATTGCCTACCTTTTCCGCTCTGATTTTGGGAGCAACCCCGTGGCTGATGTGCGGGATGTGGCTTAGCGCCAATCACACCGCGTCTTGGAAACCCTTACCGCGTAGCGTCACCACCAGCGTGTCGCGGTAGCCGCGACGCGCAGCTTCATCGCCCAGCGGTTGAATCGGCGTGGTCTCATGGATCATGCGGGCATCGTCCAACAGCAACACGCTCCAAGGCTCGGTTAAGGTAAATCGTTGGCCGCTTGGCCCAATCGCTTCAAACACGCGGGTCTCCCCGCCCTTGATGCGCTCTCGCGCCACCAAAAACACCGCCACCAAATCCACACCATCGCGGTGTGCGCCCTCGGGCGTGGGCCGGCCAATGCCGCCTGCCGTGTCAATGCGAAATTGATGCACCTCGGTAAACCAAGGCTGCTGGCCACGCAAATGGTCAGAAAGGCCTCCAAGCCACGCCAATACTGCGCGAAGCGCTGCTGAAAAAGTAGCAACTTCCAAGGGCTCAAACATGCGTTCCATGCCGCCATGCAGCGCGTTGTATTCCACCGGCTGCCAATGCGCCCGATGTGCGACGGGCTTCACATCAGTGCCTGTGACGACGCAACTGCCATGCCGCCGAGAGCGGTACTTCCCGCCATCCTTCAAATAATTGTCCGCACCAAGGCGATGCCAGCTTTCTTTCAAAGCAAGCAAATCAGCCAAAGCGCAGCCAGACAAAGCCGCCACATCAGCCGCGGGCAAGAGGGCATAGCCCGTTGCTTTAAGCGTGGCGTGTAAATTAAGGGGGTGGGTATAGGGTGGTGTGAACATCTCAAGGCATCTCTATCAAATTCACTTGATCAACGCCTGCACCACCTTAAACTGCGGGTGCTCCGAGCCGCGCAGCCATTCAAACAGCACCATCTCGGTGGTCACCAGGCTCGCACCCTCCGCCGCCAGCCTATCGTAGGCCGCATCGCGGTTTCGCTCGGTGCGGCTGCTGCACGCGTCCGTCACGACATACACATCAAAATCTTCCAGCAGTCCCATTGCCGTCTGCAACACGCACACATGTGCCTCGCAACCGGCGATGATGATGTCGGTACGCGTGTTCTCAGGCGGTTTTTGCAAATGCTTGGGCACGCTCTTGGCGTTGGGCGATAGCTTTGGCGTGCCAATCTCTTGCAGCAGCTCAATCAAGCCGGCATCCACCGCAGAGAACTCGGTCTTGACCAAGGGCTCGCGAGCAAAGTCAGAGAACTCAGGCACCGTCGCGCCGAGCCCCTCAGGATATTGCTCGGTAACAGTGATCGGCACGCGCATGATTTGCGCGGCCTTGGCCAGGCGCAAAGCGTTTTGCAAGACCTGCGGGCCTTCAAAAATAGCGGGCAGCAGCTTGACCTGGAGGTCAATCAGCACGAGTTGGGAGGCAGAGGATTCGATCAGCATGGCTCGATTATCCCCGCATGGCGGCATGTGGTTCATTAGCTTTTCAACTTGGGGCACAAAGCTTTGCGCGGAAACCCAGCGACAATGTCGCCCTATGGAGACAAAAGCCGTTCATGCCGTTGACCATTACGAGAATTTCCCGGTTGCCTCTTGGCTCACGCCCGCACGGCTGCGGCCTGCGATTGTGGCAATTTATTGGTTTGCGCGGACTGCAGACGACATTGCGGATGAAGGCGATGCCCCTGCTGCTGAGCGCTTAGCCGATCTCGCTGCCTTCCGGGCGGATTTAAGTGTTTGCGCCGCGAGCGACGTGGCTTCATCGCGCTGGCCTAGCGTGTTCGCGTCGCTACGCCAAGCGATCCTCCAGCATGCACTGCCCGTGCCTTTGCTGGATGCGCTGCTGCAAGCCTTCGAGCAAGACATACACTACAACGCCTCTGGCCGCTGGTACACCAACAACAGTGAGCTGCTAGATTACTGCAGCCGTTCGGCCAACCCAGTCGGCCGCCTGCTCTTGCATTTGTATGGCGTGAACGGCGCGAAGGAGCTTGCCGCTTCTGACGCGATTTGCTCTGCGCTGCAGCTCATCAATTTCTGGCAAGATCTCTCCAAAGACATTCCCCTTGGCCGTTTCTACCTGCCGCTCAATGCGATTGCCGCGCACCAAGTGATGCCAGAAGATTTGCTGCAGCGGCAAGACAATGCAAAAACTATTAATTTAATAGCGTCTTGCGTAGATTTTGCAAGGGCTGCCATGCAAAAAGGCTTTGCATTGCCAGCCGCTGTGCGCTCTCAGGTAGACGGCTTTGAGGGTTGGCGGCTGAGCTTAGAGCTGCGCTGCGTGATCCATGGCGGGCTACGCATCCTCGACAAAATCGCCGCCATGCAACACCGCACGCTCGCCGCTCGCCCCAAAATCAGCGCTTGGGATGGCATCGTTATCGTCTGGCGCGCCTTCTGGCACTGACAGCATTGACACCGCCCTCGCAGATAATCAACGCATGACCCCCGAGCAATACGTCCAACAAAAAGCCGCGCAAGCCGGCAGCAGCTTCTATTACGCCTTCCTCTTCTTGCCCAAAGAGCGCCGCGCCGCCATCACTGCGTTTTATGCGTTTTGCCGTGAGGTGGACGATGTCGTCGATGAGGTGAGCGATCCCGGTGTGGCCGCCACAAAGCTGGCTTGGTGGGCCAAAGAAGTGGCGCAAGCGTTTGCCGCCCCCAACGAGAAAAACAACCGCCATCCCGTGCTACTCGCTTTGCTGCCACACGCCATCACCTTCGGCATCGAGCAACGCCATCTGCAAGCCGTGATCGAAGGCTGCCAGATGGATTTAACGCAAACTCGCTATCTCGATTACCTTGGTTTGCAAAAATACTGTCATTTGGTGGCAGGCGTGGTGGGCGAAGTCTCCGCCCGCATCTTCGGCCAGCAAGACGACCGCACCACTGCATACGCCCACCAACTCGGCTTAGCATTGCAGCTCACCAACATCATCCGAGATGTCGGCGAAGACGCGCAACGCGGCCGCATCTATCTGCCCGTCAACGAGCTGCAGCAGTTCGAAGTCAAAGCCAACGAACTCAGCCTAGGCAACAAAGGCTACAGCGAACGATTCACGAAACTCATGCAGTTTCAAGCCCAACGCGCTCAAACCGTC
>JANMDE010000548.1:0-3841 GCA_031376105.1 Variovorax sp.
AAGCGGTGGACGTGATTTTTTTGGATGTGCAGATGCCGGGGCTCTCGGGGCTGGAAGGGCTGGCCATACTGCAAAAAAGCTTTGCCAACGCGAAGATTGTTTTTCTCTCGGCCAGCACCACGGCGCAGGCTTTGCAAGAGACAGCCTCGCAAGGCGCGAGCGGCTATTTGCCCAAATCTGCCAGTGCAGAAGATATTGAAGAAGCCTTGCGCAAGGTGCTCGCTGGAGGCACGAGCTTTGCAGCGCCGCCAGCCAGCAGCCCCGCCCCAGCGGCCAGCGGCAAAGGCACTCCTGCCGTTTTGAGCGTGCGGCAAAAAGAGGTGCTGGCTTTGCTGGCGCAGGGCTTGCCGAATAAAGTGATCGCGCGGCAGCTCAATTTGAGCGAGAACACGGTGCGCATTCATGCGGGCGCGGTGTTTGCCTATTTTGGGGTGAACAGCCGCACGGCCGCTGTGTTGGCAGCGCAGCAGGCGGGAATGGTCGGATCGCCACCCTCCGAATTTGGCAACTTGGTGCCATGAGCCGCCTGCCGGCCGTGTTGGATACCCTGGGAAGCTGGGCGGCGATCAGCCCAGATGCGCGCGTGAAGGCGGAGCAGGTGCAGCTGGTGCAGGCCAACCTGACGATTGCATTGCTCGGCGCTTGGATATCCGGCTTGATCGTGACAGCCACGCTGTGGCGCTTTGCGCCGCGAGACTTTGCTTTGCTGTGGCTGGCATGGCTCACGCTGGCCTGCTTGCTGGGGCGGGTTTGGGCGCTTGGCTGGCGTCTGGCAATGCCTGCCGATGCCGCGCCCGCTGCAAGTGCTGGCCGCTTAACTGGCGTGATGGGTATCGTTGGGGCGCTCTGGGGATGGTGGGCTTGGCAGACTTTGGCCACGGCGGGTGATCGGCTGCTTTCGGAGCAAGTGCTGATCGTGGCGCTGAGCGCCTCGGGCATGAGCGCGGGAGGCATGGCTTTTACATCTGCTTTTTTTCCAGCGGCGATGGCATTTTTGTTTGGGCTGCTCTTGCCTACGGGGCTGGCGGCAATGCGCGTGCAGGGAGAGGTTGCGCAAAACCTCGCGCAAGGTGCATTCACCCTGCTTTTTGTGATGCTGTTTTTCGCGCGCACCATCAGCCTGCGCCTGCGAAGCGGCATTGAGCTGCAATTCAAAAACGTTCAACTTCTGGTGCAATTGGCCGAGGAATCGCGCCAATCGAATCTGGCCCGAGAACAAGCGGAAGAAGCCAACCGCGCTAAGACGCACTTTTTGGCCGCCGCCAGCCACGATCTGCGCCAGCCATTGCACGCCATGGGCTTGTTCGTGGAGGCACTCGCGCGCAGCCCGCTCTCCAAAGACCAAAGCCATGTGCTCACGCATTTGCGCTCAGCATCGAGTTCAGCCAGCGAAATGCTCAACACCTTGCTCGATTATTCTCGCTTGGAAGCAGGCGCTGTGAGCCCTAAGCCCAAGCCTTTTTCCTTGCAAAACCTGTTGGCCGAGCTGGAGCGAGAGTTTGGCATCCAGGCCGATGCCAAAGATTTGTTTTACCGCAGCCGAGAAACCACACTGGCCGCATTTGCCGACCCGACCTTGGTGGATTTGGTGCTGCGCAATTTGATCAGCAATGCCCTGCGCTACACACGCCAGGGCGGCCTGCTGGTGGCCTGCCGCCCGCGCGGCAACAAAGTGGCTGTGCAGATTTGGGACACCGGCTTGGGTATTGCGCCGGATGAGCAGGAAGCGGTATTCAAGGAGTTTCACCAGCTTGGCAACCCAGAGCGAGACCGCCAGAAGGGCCTGGGGCTGGGGCTGGCGATTGTGCAGCGGCTTTGCGAGGCGATGGGCGCGCAGGTGAACCTGCGTTCTGTGCTGGGCAAAGGATCGATGTTTGAGCTGGTGCTGCCACTGCATCGTGGTGTGCTCATGGGAGATGACTTGGCTCAAGCGCAGCCAGTCAGAGATTGGACGGGCTTGCGCGTGATGGTGATTGATGATGAAGCGCCTGTGCGCCAAGGCATGCAAAGCCTGCTGGCCGCGTGGGGCTGCGAATGCGGGAGCTTTGAATCAGCACAAGAGGCGCTGGCGTATGTGGCGAATGCGCCCAATGAGAAGCTGCCGCAGGTCTTGCTCTCTGACTACCGCCTGCGCCACGATCTCACTGGAGCGCAAGCGATTGCCGATCTGCGCGCTGCAATGCAAATGCGCGGCATCACCGCCAAGCTGCCCGCCATCATCATCACCGGCGATACCGCCCCGGAGCGCATCCGAGAAGCACAGCGCACCGATGCCTTGCTGCTGCATAAGCCTGTGTCTGCCGCTTCATTGGCCAAGTGCTTAACGCAGGCACTGGCTTGAAAGCCTTGGTTTTGCGATTAAAGAAGTAATAAAAACCGGTTCTTCCCGGCATAGAATCTGCGCTGAATGCTCATGATTTGATAGCAACTAAGCCTGCTCTGCAGCCGCCCGCCCCCGAGCCATATCTATTCTTTGCAAGACGATCAAGCCGGCAATGAAGAGCACGGTGGTGGAGGTAATGGCTATGCGCTGATTGCCGCCAGTGATCCATGTGATCGTGCCGTAAGCCAAGGGGCCGATGATACTGGCTAAGCGCGTGGCAAAGCCCCAGAGGCTGTAAAACTCCGCGAGCTGCGCCTTGGGCGCAAACACGCCGACCATCGCACGGCCTGCGGATTGGCTGGAGCCCATGCACACGCCCGCGAGCGCAGCGGCATACCAAAAACCGCCTTTGGTCGTCGTGAGTGCGGCGATGATGCAGGTGGCGATCCAACCCACCAGGGTGATGGCGAGGGCCAGTTTGTGGCCGATCTTGTCCTGAAAAAACCCGAAGCCGAAGGCGCCGGCCGCGGCGGCGATATTGAGCACGAAGATCAGCACCATGGTCTCGGCCTGCTTGAAGCCGATCACCTGCTCGGCGTAAATCGCCGCAAGCGTGATGGCGACGGCCACGCCGCCCTGGTAAAACACGCCGCACAACAGCAGCCACATGAAATCCCGGTAGCGCCGCGCGTTCAGGTATGTCTCGTGCAGGCGCGCCATCGATGCCTTCAGGCCACCCCCTGACCCGCCCGCGCGCAGCGATTCGGGCTGCGCCTGGGCGCGCTCCTGGGGCAGCGCGAAGGTGGCCAGCGCTGCCGCTCCGTAGATCGCCGCGGTAATCACCATGGTCACGGGCACGAACTGCGACGCGGGAATTCCCTGCCCCTGCGCCCAGAGCACGTAGCCCAGGCAAATGCCGAGCGCGAGCATGCCGCCGAAATAGCCGAAACTCCAGCCCCAGCCTGACACCGTGCCGAGCGAATCGCGCTGGGCGAGTTCCGGCAAGAACGCGGCCGAGAGCGACTCGCCGTAGCTGTAGAACGCGTTCGAGAAAATGATCAGCGCCATCGCCAGCCAAACCTGCCCGGGCCCGGCAAACGCCAGCGCCGCCGTCGAGAGCACGCAGCCGATCGTGGCCAGCGCCAGGTAGCGTTTTTTTGCCGCGCGCAAATCGGCCAGTGCGCCGATGCTCGGCATGGTCAGCATCACGATGGCATAGGAGATCGAGAGCGCCACCGTCCAGGCGAACGTGGCCCACTCGGCGCGGCCCGCCACCACGCCGGTGAAGTAGGCCGAGAACACCGCCGTGAGCACCACCGTGGTGTAGCCGGAGTTGGCGAAGTCGTACATCGCCCAGCCGAACACCTCGCGTTTCTTTACGCCGGGGTTGAGATGGTGTTGCGAGAATATCGCCATGCCAGTTGGTGCGCGAGGTTTGCGTGATGGACAGAACGTGCGGTCGATGCGCGTTCAGGCGGTCAGGTCAAGCTTCTGGCCTTCACGCCAGCGCCACAGGGC